>JAGOBN010000059.1 GCA_017999235.1 Anaerolineales bacterium
CAATCTCCACATGGCCGGCCAGGACGCGCTCCAGCGCCGTCAACAAGCCGGCGGAGCGCCGGCCTTTCAGCGTATAAGCCAGCCCGCGGGCGCCGCCGCGAATAATAAGCAGGACCTCATCAAGATAGTGTTCGTAGGCGGACAAAATCACCACCCCGATGGCGGGATACTGGGCCTTGATCTGGCGCACCAGTTCCAGACCAACCGCCGGCGCGGCCGGTGCACTGGGCGCGGCCGGCAGCGCCAGATCCACCAACGCGGCGGCGGGCGGCGCCGCCTGCAGGCGCTCCCAGGCGGTAGCGGCATCGCCGGCCAGGTCCACCCGAAAACCATTGTGCTCCAAGAACAGCCGCAGGCCTTCCCGCATGAACGGATCATCGTCCACGACGAGCACAGGAATTGCCAAGGGCGCAGCCGGCGGGGAGGCGTTCATCCGAGACTCGTCCGGGTCTGGAGAGCGGCGCGGCCTCAGGCCGCCGGCTCACTATCATCCACAAATTGCGGCTGCTCGCCGTCCACCGACAGCGTCCGCCCGCTGGGGAAAACCACGGTCGTCCGAGCCGCCAGCTTGGTTACGGTCACGCCCTTCCAGCGCACGGTCACCGGCCACGGAAACGGGTTCCGGCCGGCCAGATGCACGCGGCGCGGTGAAATCAAGCGCACGCCCACGGTCTTAAGAAACAAATAGACGGGCGCCACCCCCCACACGTAATCGCGGTCACCCAGGCCCTCCAGCCGGTCCGCGTTGTAGGCCTCGCGGAAGCATTTCTCCGTCCGCAAGCTGTGCAGCAAGCCCGTCATCAGCCGGGTAATCAGCTCGGCGGCCTCGGCCCGGTAACCGGTTTCCACCAGGCCCTCGCCCAGCAGGGTGTTCCACATCAGCCACACGCCGCCCGAGCCGTCCCGGTTATCGGCGCGATAGGCGGGGTCTTGCGCCGAGCAGCGCGGGATCCCGTACGGCCGCCAATAGCGTTCCGGGTCCAGCAGCGTGCGCCGCACCAACTGCTCGGCCCGGTCCGCGGCCAGCGCCCCGGACCACAGCGGCAGCAGCAGCGTCTGATCCTGGCGGGAGGTGTCCACCACCGCCACCGTCACCGTGAAGTCATCGGTCAGGCCGGCCACCTCCACCCGGTCCAGTTCGGCGTAGAGTTTGTCACTCACCGCCGTCCCCACTCCAAAAAACCAGGCGACGTGGGACCGTTTGAGGGTCTCCACCCGCGCCCGGCCGCGCTGCCCGCGCCCGCTGAACGTGACCACCAGTTCCGGGCGCGCGTCGTGCGGGCCAACCGCCTTGACCACCAGGCGCGCCGCCGGCGAAAAGCGCCGCGCCAAATCCAGGCTCACATTCCCGCGCCCCTCGGCCAGGAGCTCGCCCCGCGCCACGGTGTGGGAGTCGCGGTCCACGTAGTGAAAGCTGGCGGTCTCTGGGCGCCACATCTCCTCCAGCGCCGAAGCCAACAGCGCGGCGCGCTGCGCCAGGGCCGGGTCCGGGGGCTGGCCCAGCACCTGGGCGATTTGATTCAGGCTCTGACACTCGCGGTAGAGATAGGCGGTCAGATCGGGCGCCTCCACGGTGGAGATGTCCGCGCCCTGCGCCCAGCGCGCGGTGCGCGCAAAGGATGGGTGCTCGTCAAAGGCGGCCTGGAGGGTGTGGGACCACTCCGGCACGCCGTCGCCATCCCGGTCATGGCGGGCCGTGAACCAGATATCGATAAAGCGGCGCAGGCCGGGGTAAACCTCTTCCAGGAAGGCGCGCTCCTCGGTGTGCTCATAGAGCGTCCAGGCGAGCGAGGCAAGCAGCGGCAGGCATAAGACGCGCTGGCGCTGGCCGCCCAGGCCGGGCTTGCCATCGATAAACCCGTGTTCGTCCTGCGCGGCCAGCCAGTTGCGCACCACGCCGCGCGCCAGATCCGGGGCGGCGTTGACGATCTGCGGCAAATTAACCAGGGCCTCCAGCGCCGCCTGGCCCGCCCACTGCCAGACATGGTCAGCGCCGTCCCCGCGCCGCGAGTAGCCGCGGTCCGGCCCGCGCGTCAAGACAAAGGCGGGGTGCGGCAGATGGGCGGTGGGGCCGACGTAACTGCGCAGCGCCACCGTCTGCGCCAGCGCCAACGCGGCGTCCCAGTCGCGGTCGCCGGTCTCAATCTCCAGCAGGCCGGCGTTGAGCAGCTCCACGCGCGCGAACTCGCCTTCCCACTCGCGGGCGAACACCGCCGCCAGCGCGGCCAGCGCGTCCGCGGCCTGCGGGCGGGCGGCCTGCGCCCAGCGCACATACACGGGCTGATTCGGCGGGAGGGTCAGCGTGCGCGTCAGCTCCGGAAAGGGCGCCTGATCCGCGTGGGCGGCGCCGTCCAGGGCGATGACCACCTCCAAGTTGCCGGTGTGGCCTTCCAGCACCGCGCGGCCGTCCCACTGCGCCGGCCCCAGCGGCCGCGGATCATCGAGCGGTTTCAGGGCGCCGGCCAGGGAGAAGCGGATGGTCCGGGGCGCGCCCTCCTCCGCGGTGTGATTGACCAGGGTGAACTGCCCCGCCACCGTGTGCGAATCCGGCGCCCAGTAGTGGGCGGTGACGGCGATGGCCGGCAGCGGTTCGAAGGTAACGCGCAGATAATTGGGGTAAAAAGCCCGCACGGCCGGGGTGAAGACGAAGTCGGCGGGCTGGCTGACGACGCGGTCCCCTTCCCCAAACAGCGGGAAGAGCCGCATTTCGCACGCGCGCAGGCCATAGGTGGTGCGTAAGGCCAACGCGGGGGGCTCGCCGCCGGCCAGGCTCAACTCCCAGATCTGATCGTCGGCGTAATCCGTGGGACTGAAGCGCGCGTCGGCGGCCAAACGCAAGGCCAGCGGGTCATCCTGGGTGAGATACCAATCGCGCATGGTGATAAACGGCGCTCCGCCCAGACCGCCGCCGGCGGGGGTTAGGCTTTGGGGGTTAAGGCCGTCGTGGCCTCGGCCACGGTGGCGTAAATGGGCAGGACCGTGTCGAGCAGCGTGAGCCGCAAGGCGGTGCGCGCCTGCGCCCCGACGGCCGCCAGGTTGAGGCCGCCGCCCGCCTGGCGCAGGGTCTTGAGGCCGGAGATCAGCGCCGACAGGCCGGAGGAATCGATGAAGCTGACCCGGCTCATCTCCACTGTAACAAACTTCTGGCCGCCGGCGGCGAAATCATGAAACGCCTGCTTGACGGCGTTGCAGGTCTCGGCGTCCAGCCGGCCGTCCACACTCAGCACCAGTTGTCGTTTATCCACCGCGGTTTGGGTGAGTTTCATAGACCCTCGTTTGGCCCGGTCATTATAGTGTACTCGCCGGCTCGGGCAGGCGCCGGCTGAGCCGCCATTGGTTATAAGCGGCGCGGCGTTCATAGGTGAACTCGTCCATGACGGCCCGGATTAACGGCAGGCCGTAGCCGCCCTCCGGCAGTTCATCCCAGGTCTGGTAGCGCGGCGCCCCGGTCGGCAGGCGGGCGGGGTCAAACGGGGCGCCGGTATCCAGGGTGGTGAGCGTCAGGGCCGCGGCCGAGCGCGTGAACAGGCCGTAGATCTTCCCCTCCGGCTGGCCGGCGTAGGCGTGGCGCATCAAGTTAGTGATATGTTCCACCACCGCCAGGCCGAACTCGTGCCGCCAGGTCTCCTGGTCCGGCTCGGCCAAGCGGTCTCCCAAGCTGGCTTCCACCAGTTGTTCGAGCGTCTTCAGGCGGCTCATATCCACCGGCAGGACAAAGGCGCGCTCGGCCAGCGGCCGCTCGCCCGTGAGCGGCTGACGTTTGAGCACCAGCAGAGTCAGGTCATCACTCAGCGGCTGATCGCGGCGGTGCGCCTCGGTGGCTTGCAGCAGCGCATCGCGGATGGCTTCGGCGCCGGCCGCGTGGCAGGCTTGCAGCGTCTCTTCCAGACCGGCCCAGCCGAAGAGCGCGCCTTCGGCGTTGAGGGCTTCCGTGACGCCGTCGCTGTAGAGCACCAGCACGTCGCCCGGTTCAAAAGCGCGATGATGTTCGGCGCGCGTGGACTCCGGAAAGATCCCCAGCGGCAGAGCCGTGCTGAGCAAGGTTTCCGCCGCGCCGGCGGCGGCGTTCCACCACAAGGAGGCGGTGTGGCCGGCGCTGGCAAAGCGCAGCTGCATGGCGTCCAAATCCAACTGCGCCACCAGCGCCGTGGCAAACGTCTCCAGGCGGTTCAGGTCCGGCTCCAGCGCCCGGTTGGCGCGCGCCAGGGCCTCGCCCGGCGCGATGCCCGCCAACGCCTGGCCGCGCAGTTCGGCGCGGATCAGCGTGGTCAGCATGGCGGCCGGGATGCCCTTGCCGGCCACATCGCCGGTGAGCACCACCAGCTGGCCGGGGGCCGGCTCCACCACGTCATAGAAATCGCCGCCCACCTGCGAGGCGGCCACAATGACGCCGGCCAGCGCCAACCCGGCCGGCTGCGGCAGATGGGTGGGCAGCAGGCTGGCCTGGATCTGGGCCGCGATCTCCAGCTCGTGCCGCACGCGCAGGCTGGCGGTCAGCTGCGCCTGCAGAGCCAGGTTATCCAGCACGGTGCCGATCTGCTCGGCCAGGCTGTCCGCCAGCTGCCGATCGCGCGCCTTGAACTCGCCGGCCTCCGACCCGATCATGCCGATGATGGCCTCGCCGGCCGTGGCCAGCGGCACCCGCGCCCCCAAGAAGGTGGGCGCGCTGTCGTTGATCACCACCACCGCGTCCTGGGCGAGCAGGTCAAAATAGTTTTCGATCTTTTCCACCGCCAGCGGTTCGGCGGCGCGCCACAGCAGCCGGCGCGCGTCCCGCCAGGCCACAAAAGCATTCTCACACCGGAAGACGCCGCGCGCCAACTGGCTCAGGCGGGCGGCCACGTCCTCGGGCGAGGATTTGGTGGCATTGACCTTGAGCACCTCATACAAGAACATGAGCTGGTTCCAGGCCGCCAGCACCTCGTCGCCCAGGCCGGCGGCGATGTGGCGCTCCCCCAGCGCCGTGGCCAGCAGCCGCCCGCTCAAGCTCAGCCAAGCCACGATCTGATCCTCGGTGAACTGCGCCGGCGGCCGGTCCACGCTTAACCAGCCGAAGGCCTCGCCGTCATGCTCCAGGGCCACCCGCCACGGCGAGTCCGGCGGCAGATCATTGGGCGGCGTGAAGGCCAGCGGGGTGCCGGTCAAGGTCTGCCACGTGGCGCAGACGTGCTCCAGCAGGCCGGCGGTGGTCATCGCGGCGCCGCCAGCAGGCCCCGCACCAGCGCCAGAAACTGGGCTTGGGCAAAGGGCTTGAGGACACAGGCGGCGGCGCCCAGGCGCAGCGCTTCCGCCTCTTGACCCGGCTGGCCGGCGGCGGTGACGACGATGACCGGGAGGCGCGCCAGGCCGGGGGTGGCCTTGAGCGCGGTCAGCAGTTGAAAGCCATCCAGATCCGGCATGTTCAGGTCCGAGATCAGGAGGTCCGGCGTTTCGGTCTGCAGCAGTTCCAGCGCCTGCCAGCCGTTGGCGGCCATCGTCAAGCGGTAGCCGTCCTTCCGCAGGACCAGTTCGATCAAGCGGCGGACGGAGGCGTCGTCGTCGGCGATGAGGATGTGGGCGGGCGGCGGCGGCATGCGTTAGGGGCGCGGGCGGCGGAAGGGCAGATCAGCCGGCCGGCCAAAATAAGCCGCCGGGCCGATCAGAGTTGGGCGGGTGAAACGCATGCTTGTATCCCCTCCGCGCGCCGGCCGCGCGCCTGGACCAGTGAGGCTGCCAGCGCGAAGTATCCTCGTGAATGGAAGCCGAGTCAACTTAAACGCCGGCCGCTTCGTTGACGCCCCTATGCGCGGATGATAAAATCCACATTATGACCAGCTTGCATCTGATCGTTTACCAACTTTAACCGCTACCGGTGACGGGGTCCGTGACCGGTTTTTTTTCGCAAGGAGACCAACCGCCCATGTCTACCGCTCCCGCGTTTTCCAAAGGCCTGGTGGGCGTCATCGCCGCTCAGACCACGCTCTCGTCCGTTGACGGCCAAAACGGCATCCTCACCTACCGCGGCTACAACATTCACGATCTGGCCGGCCGGGTGACTTACGAAGAAGTGGTGCACCTGCTGTTCTATGGCCGGCTGCCCAACGTCCACGAACTCGCCCCCCTGCAGGCCACGCTGGCCGCCAACCGCAAAGTGCCGCCGCAGGTGATGGAGCATATCTACGCCGCGCCGCGCAAGGCCACGCCCATGGACGTGCTGCGCACCGCCGTCTCCATGCTGGCCTACTACGAAAAAGAGAACGAAGATATCTCCCCCGAGGCCACCCTGCGCAAGGGCCTGCGGCTGGTGGCGCAATTCCCCACGCTGGTAGCCGCCATCCACCGCGCGCGCAAAGGCAAGGACCCGGTGGCGCCGCGGCCCAAGCTCGGCCACGCCGCCAACTTCATGTACATGCTGCATGGCGAAGAGAAGACCCAGCTGGAAAACGACGCCATGAATCTGTATCTGGTCCTGCTGGCCGACCACTCGCTGAACGCCTCCACGTTCACGGCCCGCGTCTCCTCCTCCACCAACGCCGATCTGCACGCCGCGGTCACGGCCGCGCTGGGCGCGCTGAAAGGCAACCTGCACGGCGGCGCCGCCGAAGCCACGATGAACATGCTGCTGGAGATCGGCGACATCAACATCGTGGACGCGTTTGTCGAGAACGCCTTCGCCACCAAACGCAAGATCATGGGCATCGGCCACCGCATCTACAAGACCGGCGACCCGCGCGCCCAGCACTTGCTCGCCTGGGCCAGCAAGATGGAAGCCGCCCAGGGCAAGGGCCAGGACTACGTGAACATGGCCCACCGGGTGGAGCAAGCGGTCCTGCGGCATCGCGAGCTGTACCCGAACGTGGATTTCTTCAGCGCGCCGCTGCTCTATTATCTGGGCGTGCCGACGGCGTTGGATACCTGCATCTTCGCCACCTCGCGCATCGTCGGCTGGACCTCCCATGTCCTGGAGCAGTACGCCGACGCAACGCTCATCCGGCCCGGCGCCGATTACATCGGTCAGAAACAAGAAGTCTTCTCTCCGCTGGCTAACCGCGCCTAAGCCCGGCCCAGGCGCCCGGCAAGGTCCAAGGGGGGTGAGCGGCCGCTTCGGCCGCTCACCCCTACTGTTTGTCCCGCGTTAGAAGCCCGGCCGGCCGCCGCTTCCCGCCCCGCGCCGGCCCGCGTACAATTTGGCGCACGCCATCATGAGGTAATTTCGGTTGAGCATGCACGCCGGCGACCCCCGCTACACCTCTTTTCCCGCCCAGCCTGGTCTGGAGCAATTACGCTGGTATATCCGCCAGACGGCGGCCGGCCACTTAACCATCCACGAGTTCCTGCAGGAGTTTCGGCGGCTGCATGAGGACGCCGAGCGCCTCGGCGCGCCGGCCTACGCTTCCCCTGACGAAGCGCGCGCGATCTGGGATGTGCTGTGGGCGGTGGAGTTTTGCGCGCCGGCCGCCGTTAAGATTGAGAATCCCGATGACTGGTACATCCCGGAAGAGGTGCTGGTCATCGTGCAGCGCGCCGCGAAACATCTCGCCGCCTGAGCCCCGCCCCCGCCCGTGAATGCCGCCGCCGCCCAAGCTTGGGCGGCGGCTTTATAATGCCCGCATGCGACGGCGGGCTTCTCCCGGACAGCGGCTGCGGTTACTGGGGTTGGCGGGCCTGGGCCTGGCCGCCGGCCTGGCGGTGATGGCCGCGCTCGCCCTGCCGCGTTTGACGGGCTTTGCGCCGGCCGCCGGCGCGCTGGAGGTCTCCACCCGCGCCCGGGTGCAGGTTTTTTTTGACCGGCCGATGGACCCGGACGCGGTGGCCGCCGCCTGGCAGATCACGCCGGCCGTCCCCGGCACGCTTACCTGGGAAGACGCCGGCGCCACCCTGACCTTCACGCCGCACCAAGCGTGGCCGGCCACCAGCGCCGTCACCGTCAGCGTGACTGGCGGCCGCAGCCAGCTCGGACTGCCTCTGCTGGGGACGGCCACCTGGTCCTTCACCATCGGCCAGGAACGCCTGGTGCTGCTGGCCGGCGGCGCCCCCAACCTGGCCGCCCTCTCCCTCGCCGCAGGCGCCCAACCCATTTATCTCACCGCCGAGACGTATGGCGTGGCCGACTTCACCGTCCACCCGGACGGCAGCGTGATTGTGTACGCGGCCCGCCGCGCCGACGGAGGCGCGGATTTGCGCGCGGTCCCCGCGGGCGGCGGCGCCGCGCAGCCGGTGCTGGCCTGCCCGGAGGCCGCCTGCGTCAGCCCGGTCTTCTCGCCAGATGGCCTCCAGCTGGCCTACGAGCGTCAGACCCCGCTGGCCACCGCCGGCGGCGACGCCGGCTATGGCGATCCGCGCCTGCACGTCTTGACGCTGGCGACGGGCGCGGACCGGACCGTGGGCGAGGCCGCCAACCCGGCGCGCTGGCCGCGCTGGGCGCCGGATGGCCGGCTCAGTTACTACGACGCGCTGCGCCAGGCGGTGGTGGTCACCGACCTCGCCACCGGTGCGGTCACGTATATTCCTTCCACCTCCGGCGAGCCGGGCGCCTTCCTGGCGGACGGCCAGACCTACATCTTTGCCGAGATCACATACCTGGACA
The DNA here is from genome assembly GCA_017999235.1 of Anaerolineales bacterium. The sequence continues at coordinate 8,567 of JAGOBN010000059.1, forward strand.
ACGCCATCACGCTGGGGGAGACGCTGGCTGTCACCGACAACGTCGATGTGGAAGTGGCCGGGTTCTACAGCCATCTGCGCCGGGTCACCGTGGCCACCAACGTGGTCACCGACCTCTCCGGGCCGGGAGTTGTGGAAGACGCCGCTCCAGTGTATTCTGTCGCCGGCGATTGGCTGGCGTTTGGACGCCGGCCGCTGGTGGGGCTGGATTGGCAGCCCGGCCGGCAGCTCTGGCTGATGCGGCCGGACGGCACGGACCCCCATCCGCTGACCAGCGCGCCCGATTACCATCACAGCGCCTTCCGCTGGAGCCCGGATGGCCGGCGGCTGGCCTACATGCGCTACAACGTCATCGACCCCAACCAGCCGGCCGAGATTTGGCTGATCAACAGCGATGGCACCGCCGCGCGCCAGTTGACCACCGGCGGATATCTTCCGGAGTGGCTGCCATGAGCGATCTCATCAACCGTTTCGCCCCCGACTTTGCCTTGCCGGCCGTCAATGGCGGCCGGGTGAGCCTCTCGGATTTTCGCGGCGCCGTGGTGGTGCTCACCTTCTGGTCGGCGGAATGCCCGTGGAGCCGGCGCGCGGACGTGCTGTTGGTGTACCGCTCGGCCACTTGGGGCGCGCGCGGCGTGCAGCTGTTGGGCGTGGCGTCCAACCTCACCGAAACCGAAAATGAGATCGTGCATGAGCTGGAGCGCCGCGACGTGCGCTATCCGGTGGTCCTGGATAAAGAGCAAGCCACGGCCAACGCCTACAAAGCCCAGACCACGCCGCAGTTCTTCGTGATGGACAAGCGCGGGATCGTGCGCTACACCGGCGCGCTGGATGACGCCACTTTTCAGCAGCCCCGCCCGCAGGTGCTGTATCTGGACCGCGCCGTCAACGCTTTGATCGAAGGCAAAACACCCGATCCGGCGATTACGCCGCCCTACGGGTGTGCGATTGTGCGGAGTGTGCTGTCCGAAGCCGATACCAGCCAGGCGCCCGCGGCGCCGGCCGGCAAAACGCCGGCCAAAATGCCGACCAAGCCGCCCACCAAACCGCCCACCCGTCCCACGCAGCCCTGACGCCTATGAGGCGCCGGCGGCCAGTCGAACAGACGACCAGTTGCCTCGCGGGATGTTTCGTCCACGCCTCATCCTTGGATTAGCTTTGACAGTCAGCGGTTTGGCCGGCGCCTGCTGGAGCGCGCCCAGCCCGCCAACGCCGACGCCGCCGGCCAGCGCGGCCGCCCCGCTGACCCACGCCCCTTCACCCAGCCCTAGCGCCGCCCGCCCCGTCGCCGCCAGCGCGACGGCGTCAGCAACCGAAACACCGACACCCACCGTCCCGCCGCCGGCCGCCACCGCCTCGGCCACCGTGTCCGTCCCGCCGGCCCCGGTTCAACCGGTCATCCACTCTTTCACGGCCGAGCCCGCGCTGATTGACCCCGGCGCCGCGGTCACCCTCCGCTGGTCGGTGACGGCCGAGCGCGCGGTCATTTACCGATTGGACGCCCTCGGGCGGCTGACCTTGCCGGACTATCCCGTGCCGCTGGAGGGCAGCCTGGTGATCAGCCCGCCGGCGGAGTCGGGGGCCAGCGTGAACTTCGTCTTATTCGCGCTGTCCGGGGACCAGACGGCGCAAGCGGGCGTCGCTGTGGCCCAGCGCTGTCTCGACGCGTGGTTCTTCCCCAACCCGCCGCCGACCTGTCCCAGCCGGCCGGCCGCCTTCTCCGCCCTAGTGACCCAGACCTTTGAGCGCGGCCGCATGCTGTGGCTGTCTGACGCGCGCCAAATCTACATTCTGTATGACGATGTGCGTGGTCCGCGCTGGCAGCTGCGGCCGGATGAATGGGCGCCCGGCCGGCCGGAAGATGACCCGGCGCTGACGCCGCCGGCCGGCCGGTTCCAGCCAGTGCGCGGCTTTGGCCTGGCCTGGCGGGACGCCGGCGCGCCCGAAGGCACCCGCGCGCGCGATTATCTCGGTTGGGCGCTCGCCCCCGAAATTGAGGCCGGGCCGGGCGCGGCCCAATGCGACTCGGCGCCCAAGTATGGCACGTGCTTTGTCGGCGGGGCGGACGGGGTGGTCTACAAACTGGAGCCGGAAGGCTCGCGCTGGTCAATCTGGGCGGGACCCTAAGCGGCCGGCGGTCTCTTCGATCACTTCCACTTGATACGTGCTCACTTCACAGTGCGCGCGCCGCCAGGCATCCGCCGGCAGACCCATCTTTTCGCACAGCAGCTCCAGAAAGCGCGCCGGCTCCGGCACCCGTTCCCAGACCTGGGGCAAAAAGGTGGCGCGGTGCTGGGCATACGCCAGGGTGACGCCGTCCACGCCGGGGCGCAGGCGCTCCAGCAGCTCCGCCGGCGTGGTGTAAGCCAGCGGCCGCGGCTCGGTGAGCACCGAGATCTCAATCTCCAGCTCATCCAGCTCGTTCGCGGCCACCGGCTCAAAGCGGTAATCCTGTGTGGCGGCCTGGGCCGCATGCTGGCCCACATCCAGATACAGCGGCCAGCGCGCCTCCAGCCCGCCGATACAGCCGCGCAGCTCGCCCGCCCGCCGCAGGGTGATAAACGCCGCCGCCGGCTGGCGGAGCGCGGCCGGCACCGCGGCCGGGTCCACCTCGGG
>JAGOBN010000664.1 GCA_017999235.1 Anaerolineales bacterium
GCCTTCGACTCCATGAGCGCCCGCTTGCGCGAGGCGGTGGGTCAGGTGGCGGAGAGCGCCACCTCCGTCAATATGGCCTCCGGGCAATTGGCGGCGGCCTCGGGCCAGGCCGGCCAGGCCACCTCCCAGATTGCGACGACGATCCAGCAAGTGGCGAAAGGCACCCAGCAGCAATCGGAGAGCGTGACCAAGACGGCGGCGTCCGTCGAACAGATGCGGCGGGCGATCGACGGCGTGGCCAAGGGCGCCCAGGAGCAGGCGGCGGCCGTCGGCAAGGCGTCGGCCATCACCGGCCAAATCACCACCGCCATCGGGCAGGTCTCCGGCAATGCGGCCGCGGTGACCACCCAGGCGGCCGGCGCGGCTGAGGCGGCGCGGGCCGGCTCTCGGACGGTGGAAGCCACCATCGCCGGGATGTCAACGATCAAGGTCAAGGTGGGGGCGTCGGCGGAGAAGGTGCGGGAGATGGGCCGCCGGTCGGACCAGATTGGCGCGATTGTGGAAACCATTGACGATATCGCGTCGCAGACCAACCTGCTGGCGCTGAACGCGGCCATTGAAGCGGCGCGGGCCGGCGAGCACGGCAAGGGCTTCGCGGTGGTGGCAGATGAAGTCCGCAAGCTGGCGGAGCGCTCGTCCTCGGCCACCAAGGAGATCGGCGGGCTGATCAAGGGCATTCAGGTCACGGTCAGCGAAGCCGTGAAAGCCATGGACGAAGGCGCCTCGGAAGTGGCCGTCGGCGCGGAGCGCGCCAATGAGGCCGGCGAGGCCCTGGCCCAGATCCTCCAGGCGGCCGAAGGCGTGCAAGTGCAGGCGGAAGCGGCGCGGGCGGCGGCCGAGCGGATGACCGCGGCCTCCAACGAGCTGGTGGGGGCGATGGACAGCGTCAGCGCCGTGGTGGAGGAGAACACGGCGGCCACCGAGGAGATGGCGGCCGGCGCGGCCGAGGTGACCGGGTCGATCGAGAACATCGCCAGCGTCAGCGAAGAGAACAGCGCCGCCGTGGAGGAAGTGTCGGCGTCGGCGGAGGAGATGAGCGCGCAGGTGGAGGAAGTGACGGCTTCGGCGCAGTCACTGGCCGAGATGGCGCGCGGGCTGCAGGAGATCGTGGCCCAGTTCAAGCTCGCGGAAGACGGCCAGGGGTCCGGGACGCCGCCGGCCAAACGCGCGCCGCAGCCCGTCAAGCCGGCGCTCGGCCGCGCCAACGGCCACACCAACGGCCGCCCGGTGGAGGCGTTGACGCGCCGCTAAGGCGCGGGTCAAGCGTTGAAGACCAGCCCCGGGTCAGCCTCACGGCTGGCCCGGTTTTTTTATCCGCGCCGGCCGTGAGGCGGACGCAATGCGCGTTACACTGGGCGGCGGGCTGACTTGCGAGGCTGACCCAGGCGGCGGCGCCCGCAGCTCAGCCAGGAGGCTGTATGACCGCCGGGATCGCGTTGGTGACGTTCGTCGTCCGGGAGTATGCCGAAGCGCTGGCCTTTTTCGTGGAAACGCTGGGCTTTGAGCGGCTGGAGGACCGGCCGCTGGGCGGCGGCAAGCGCTGGGTGCGGGTGGCGCCGGCCGGGTCGCGCGGCGCGGCGCTGCTGCTGGCCCGCGCCGTCACTCCGGACCAACTGGCGCATGTGGGCAACCAGACGGGCGGCCGGGTCTTTTTATTTTTTCAGACCGCGGATTTCTGGGGCGATTACCACGCGCTGCGGGCGCGCGGGGTGCGCTTCATTGAGGCGCCCCGCCTGGAGGCCTATGGCTGGGTGGTGGTGTTTGAGGATCTGTACGGCAACCGGTGGGACCTCCTCGAAGCCCCCGCCGCCGCTTAAGGCTGGGCCGGCCGGGCGCGTGGGCCGGCGCCAGCGAGGCGAGGCGGCTGACCGCCTGTGATGTTGAGAAAGCCGCCTTTGGCTGTGGCCACTATGGCGGCCGGCGACGGGCTGGTCGCCCCTGGTGCGGGAGACGCGGCCTCACGGCTGGGGCGGCAAACCGAATTGTTCGCGCTCGGCGCCTGTCAGTTCACGCAAGACAAAGCCCTGTTTGGCGTAGGCGATCAGGTCGTCCGTGGTCTGCCACATGCGGCGAATTCCGCCGCCTGCGATGAGGAACTGCCCATCCGGGGATATGTCCCCAAAGCCTATGAATTTGATGTCGGGAAGCGCCAGTTGCATGACGATGTTTCCGTCCGCTACCTCGATCACATAGCTCATGTCCCCTCCGCCCATGCCTACCAGCCGTTGCCCGTTGGGCAGCCAATGCAGATCCATGACGGCATCTGGCGTCGCAATGCTCCGCTTCAACTCCCAGGTCTGGGTATCGTACAAGCGGATGAAACTGGTGTCCGAGCCGCCCGCCGCCAGCCAGCGCCCATCCGGCGACCACGCCCCAATCCAGATTTGCCCGGCCGCGCTCTCTAGGGTTTTCACCACCCGGCCGGTCCGCGCTTCCCAGATCGTCAGCGGCGAATTCACCGGGCCAAAGATGCAGCCGGCCGAAACGTACTGGTTGTCTGGCGAGAATCGTGGCAGCATCGCAAAGCACCCGAGCGGCTCGGTCCGCCAAAGCGCCTGGCCTGTAACCGGATCCCACACGGTCAAGCGGTATTCCGGGTAGGAGGCGCTGGCCGCGAGCCGGCCATCGGGCGAGATCGCGTCGTGAAAATAGCCGCCATCAGCCGGCGGCGGCGTCTGCAACGTGCTCAGCACTTGGCCAGTGCGCGCTTCGACTATCCGCGTGCGTTGGCCTTCCATCACGCCGTGGTTGACCAAGAAGGATTGGCTGTCCGGCATCCATGTGGCATAAAATCCCGAGCCGCTCGTGGCGTCGGCCGGCCACCACGCCGACAACGGGACGTAGTTGTTGGCAGCGTCGTAAATGAATTGGTGCCGTTCCGCGATCAACCGTCCATCCGGCGACCAGGTGGCATTGATGGCAGTGTCCTCAGGAGAGGAGACCAGCGCGGGCGGCAAGCCGGGCAAATCCCAGACGCGTAGCCCATTTGTCAGCCCGGAGACGAGTGCGCGATTGTCCGTTG
>JAGOBN010000665.1 GCA_017999235.1 Anaerolineales bacterium
CCAGCGCATCCAGCGCGCCCAAGACGGTTGGGCCAGTGTGCCACGGCATGTGGGGGCTGAGGCCGGCGATGTTATCGCCCGCCCGGCCGCTGACGGGGAGGTACGCCACGGGCGTCACGCCAATCTCGTCCAGAAAAGCCTGGTATTCGCGGCGCACGGCGTCGAAGGCCGCCTGCTGGTAACCGACCAGATCCAATTTATTGACCAGCACGATTACCTGCCGGATTCCCAGCAGACCCAGCAAATAGCCGTGCCGGCGCGAATTCTCCCGCACCCCTTCCTGGGCGTCGATGACCAGCAAGGCGGCCTCGGCGCGCGACGCCCCGGTGACCATGTTTTTTACGAATTCGATGTGGCCGGGGGCGTCAATGAGAATGTACGGCCGGCGCGGCGATTTAAAGAAGACGCGCGCGGCGTCGATCGTGATGTTCTGGGCGCGTTCGTCCCGCAAGGCGTCAATAAGGAAGGCGTATTCAAACGGCCGGCCCTCGCGCTCACACGCGGCGCGCACTTGGTCGAGTTTGCCCTGCGGCAGGGAATCTGTGTCCGCCAGCAGCCGCCCGATGATCGTGCTTTTGCCGTGATCCACATGCCCGACGATCACGATCGAGAGGCCGGCCAGCTCAGAAGTGGTTCCCATCACATATACCCCTCGCGCCGCAGGGTCTCCAGCCCGCCGCCGTCATCTTTATCCTGCGCCCGGCCGGCCCGCTCGGCGATGTGCGCGAACTTGCCGGTGCGCAATTCGGCGATGATCTCAGCCACCGTGGCGGCCGACGAGGCGACGGGCAAGGTGCATGGATAGCAGCCCAAGGAACGAAAGCGCCGGCCGGCGCCTTGGTCGTAGTACAGGGAAACGGTTGGGATACTCTCCTGTTGAATGTATTCCCAGATATTGAGCTCGGTCCAATCCAACAGCGGATGGATGCGCACGTGCGTGCCAGGCGCGAACTCGGTCTTGTATTGATTCCAGAATTCCGGCGGCTGATCAGCCACCTTCCACTCGCTGTGCTGGCCGCGGGCGGAAAAATAGCGCTCCTTGGAGCGTGAGCCCTCTTCGTCCGCCCGCGCGCCGACGATGACGCCGGTAAAGGGCTCGGTGCTGGGGTCAAGCTCGTATTGTCCGGTGGCGTGGTTGTAGCGCTGGCGCGGCGCTTGGCCGCCGAGCGTGTCCTTGAGCGCCTGGGTCTTAAGCAGCCGGCAGCATGTCAGCCGGTCCACGGCGCCGTCCGGAAAAGTCTGGCGGGCCTCCAACGCCGAGGTGTTAGCGCCGACGATCATGTTGAGACGCCATTCCCGGGTCAATCGGTCCCGGTAGGTGATCATCTCCGGGATCTTGAAACTGGTGTCAATATGAATCAGCGGAAACGGGACATGGCCGAAGAAGGCTTTCCGCGCCAGCCACAGCAGAACGGTGCTGTCCTTGCCGATCGACCAGAGCATCCCCAGGTTCTTGAAGTTGGCCTGGGCCTCACGCAGAATATAGATGCTCTGCGCTTCGAGGTGATCCAAATGATTCATACTTTACTCAGCCGGCAGGATCCCAGCCCGCCGCAGACACGCGAGAACAATCGGCGCCGCCTCGGCCGGGGTGAGCTGGCTGGTGTCCACGCGCAGTTCCGGCTGGAGCGGCGGCTCATACGGCGCATCCACGCCCGTAAAGTTGGGCAGGCGGCCGGCGCGGGCCGCCCGATACAGGGCCTTGGGGTCGCGTTGTTCGCAGATTTCCAACGGGCAGGCAACATAAATTTCAAAAAAAGCGCCGGCCGGGAACAAAGCCCGGACCCGGTCCCGGTCAGCGCGAAAAGGGCTGATCAGGGCCGCCAAAACAATTAAGCCGGCCTCCACAAACAGGCGCGCCACCTCGCCCACGCGGCGGACATTCTCCGCCCGGTCCGCGTCCGCAAAACCCAGGTCACGGTTCAGACCGTGGCGCACGCTGTCGCCATCCAGCAGGTAGGTGTGGGCGCGATAAGTTTGATGCAATTCAAATTCGACCGCATCTGCCAGGGTGGATTTGCCGCTGCCCGAAAGGCCCGTGAACCAGAGGGCGGCCGGCCGGTGCGGCTTGAGCCGGCGGCGATCCTCCGGGGTCAAGCGGGCCAGGTGCGGGAAAATCAATTCGGTCATAGTCTCAGCCAGCCTTTAGAAGATCCTTAACCGCTGCGACCACGGCCACCGCCTGCGCTTCGGTTAGCTCTGGATACATAGGCAGAGAGAGCACCGTTTGAGCCGCGCGTTCAGCTTCCCCGGCACCCCGCCGGCCTCATTCAGGTCCGGCTGGCGAAGGAGCGAAAGCCGAGAATGATTTTGGCGGCCACCCGGCTGACGGCGGGGACCAAATACTCGCGCGGCGCCGTCCACTGCGCGGCGCCGGCGGTGACAACCCGCACACAGCGCGCCACCGTCTCCGGCTCGACGCCGCTGAGGATATTGCTGCCGCATTCCAGCGTCTCCGGCCGTTCGGTCACGTCGCGCAGCGTGACATTGGGGACGCCCAAAATGGCGCACTCTTCCTGAACCGTGCCGCTGTCGCTCAGCACGCAAAAGGCGCCGCGCTCCAAGGCGATGAAATCAAAAAAGCCGAAGGGCGGCAAGAAGCGCACTTGCGGGTTGGCAGGCAGCTGGCCGCTGTCACGCAGACGCGCCTGCGTGCGCGGGTGGGTGCTGATGATGACCGGCCGGCCGTAGTCGCGTTGCAGTCCATCCAAAGCCGTAACCAGGCTGACCAACCGCGCCGGCACATCCACATTCTCCTGGCGGTGCATGGTTACCAGGAAATAGCTCTGCGGCGAGAGCCCCAGTTCGGTCAGGATGGCCGACTGACGGATTTGCGGCTCGTAATGCTGGATGACCTCATAGATCGGGTTGCCGGTGACGTAAATACGCTCGCCAGGGATCCCCTCCCGCAGTAAATTCATCCGGCTGCGCTCGGTGTAGGGCAGCAACACGTCGCTGGAATGATCGATGATGCGCCGGTTAACTTCCTCCGGCACACGGTCATCGTAACACCGGTTGCC
>JAGOBN010000666.1 GCA_017999235.1 Anaerolineales bacterium
CTCTTAGATATACGCGGGCCGGCGCGTCAGGTTGTGGGCGGCGCGTCCGGGCCGGGCTCCGGCCGGAAGCGGATTTCCCCGGCTTCCCGGGGATACAGGCCGTGCTTATCGGAGTAGAACTCGCGCAGATAAGCCAGATCCGCGTCGACATCGCCAGTCAGGTAAAGCACCGGCCCCAGGCCGGCGCGGCGGTGGCCAAAATCGATATAGGCCGGCACCACCGGCACGCCCGCGCCCAAAGCGATGTGATAGAAGCCGGACTTCCAATATTTGGTGTGCCGGCGGGTGCCTTCCGGCGTAATCACCAGCATGAGTTTCTCTTGGGCCTGGAAGAACTGCACCATCTGCTCGACGGCGTTGAAACGCGAGGTGCGGTCAATGCCGATCCCGCCCAGCCAGCGCATCAACCCCCCGATCAGCGGCCAGCGCAAAGCCGCGTCTTTCACCATGAAACCGTAGGGCCAGCGGATAAACAGCCCCAGCGCCAGCGCCGCAAACATGCCATACGGCACGTCCCAGTTGGAGGTGTGCGGGTGGACAATGAGCACAAATTTGGGTACTTCCGGCAGGTTCCCCTCGGTGCGCCAGCCGACGGCTTTTATGACCAGCCGCGCAAAGCGTTGAAAGAACGGGGTGCCTAAAGAGGACGTGCGGACAACGGAAATATCGGGCATGCTGGCTCGCTTCTGGCTGAAACGTAGCCTTGATTCTACCCGATGCGGCGCCGCGGGGCGGATTTACGGCAGCGCGTCAAAGCGCTCAACGCCTGGAATCTCACCCACCAACTCCGGGCCGAAGGCCTGGGCCGGCGTAAAGGCGCCGGCTTGGGGCCGGGCGAAAACGCGCTCCACGCAGCGCACCGCGGCCAAGGCCGTAAAGTGATAGACCTCCGGGGTCATCAGCCACGCCTGACGCTCCTGGCCGTCGGGCCGGGCGGCGCGGGCCCACACGAAGCCGCGCCCGCGCGCCCGTAGTTCGGCGTCCGGGCCGCGCACCGTGCGCGCCACGAGGGCTTGCATCAGCCGGCGGGCCGGCCGGGCGCGCATCAGCCATTGCAGGGCCGGGCCGGCCCAGCGCAAAGCGGCCGCGGCCCTGGGCGGGTAGCACAGGTAGGTGGTGAGGTTGGGGATGCCGGTGCTGCGGTACGCGGTGGCGAGATCGCCCCAGCTGGTGACCAGGCCCAGCCGTTCCTGCACCCGCCGGCCGTCGGTGAAGCGCAGGCGGCGCGCGCCGGCCCCCAGCCGGGCCGGCACCAACTGCCCGGCGCGGCGCACCAGCGCGCCGCGCGGGAGCTGTTCGATGGCGCTCTGGCTGGTGCCGGCGCTGACGGTGCTGGTGCTGGCGACTGCCAGCTCAAGTTCCGTGGCGCCTGGCAGCAGCGCGGCCACATAGCCGGCCAGGCAGTCGCTGGGGACCACATCAAAACCGACGCCCGGCAGGACCATGACGCCGGCGGCTTCGGCGGCCGCCTGCTGGGTGAAGGCCTGCTCAAAGACCGGGACTTCGCCGGTGATATCCAAGTAGTGGACGCCGGCCCGCAGACAGGCGGCCAGCATCGGGGCGCTGGTCTGCGCGAACGGGCCGGCGGCATGCAGCACCAGCTGAACGCCGGCCAGCGCCTGGGCCACGGCCTGCTCGTCGTCGAGCGCGGCGGCGCGGTACGTCAAGCTCAGCCGGTCAGCCAAGGGTTTGAGCCTGGCGGCGGAGCGGCCGGCCAGGAGCGGCCGGTGGCCGCGCCGCACCGCCTCGTCGGCAATCAATTCACCGGTGTAGCCCGAAGCGCCGTAAATCAACCAAGTGGGGGAAGGCATGCCGGGCAGTATAAACGAAACCGCCCCACGGTGATCAAGCGTGGGGCGGGGCAGCGCTGGGGCGCGAGGCTAGCCCGGCATCGGCACCAAGCCGAGTTGCTGCATCACGGCCAGTTGGTCGAAGACCCCCCAATGCTCGGCGATTTTGCCGTCCGCGAGGCGGAAGATGGAGATCCCAGGGACGCTGTAGTTTTTGCCCGTGGCCGGCATGCCCATCAGCGGTCCTTTGTGCGTCCCTGAGACCGTGAAGCGCATCACCACCTTGTCCCCGTCGGCGAGCAGGTCTTCGATGTGGGTGTGTTGATCGGGGAAGGCGGCCTGCAAGCCTTGATGGACCATTTTGGCGCCGGACACGCCGGCCGGCACGCCGGGCAGCAGGTTGTGGGAGATCAGATTCGGGGCCAGGAGGGTATCCAGAGCGTCCAGAGTATTGGCGTTGAGGCTGTCTTGATAGCGGCGAACGATGGCTTTGTTCTGTTCGGCGGACATGGGAAGTCTCCTAAAGGCGCAAAAGTGAGGCGGCAACGAAGGGCTGCTTCTCAAGCGGTTGGCCGGCGCCCGCTAGGGCTGCATAGACACCTCCTCGCCCTTTCTGGCCCGCGCTTAACGGGCCGGCGCCATGGGGTCGGGCCCGGGGTCTAGGGCGCGCCCTTCTAAGCTGGCGATCAGCCGCGGCAGGAAATAATCCCAGCCGCTGGCATGCGACTGGCGCGCCTCGGGCGTGGGCAGGCCGAGATGACGCAAGCGCACGCGGGTGCCGGCGCCGGCCGGGGTCAGCGTGATCTCCACCGTGCTGGCGCCGGGCGGCAAGGGGCTGTGGGCGCCTTCCCAGCCCCAGGTGAAGACCACGCGCGTGTAAGGGGTGACTTCCACATACTCGCCGCGCGCCACATCCTGGCCGTTGATGTCCACGCGGTAAAGGCCGCCTGGCTGCGGGTCAAGGGTGGCCTGGAGCCCCTTCCAGCGGATCAACTTCTGGGGGTCGATAAAGAACGCGAAGATTGTCTCAGCGCGGGCCTGAATATAAATTTCACGCTCTACAATATCTGATTTTTCAGCCGCCATATAGACCGTCTCCTAAATATAAGCACTTACTAAATTATATTATGAGAGTGGTCCGGAGCTTTTCCAGAAAGTGGCGGCCGGCGCCGCTGGGGTCGGGGGAAGGGTGAAGCTGCTCTCTTCCGCTTCGGCCTTATCTTTGAGG
>JAGOBN010000667.1 GCA_017999235.1 Anaerolineales bacterium
TGGGCGGGCAGGGCCGGGACCGGGCGGCGCTGGTGGAGACGCTGACCCTGCCGCCGGCCACGCGCCTGGCCGTGCAGCGCCGCTTCTACGCCGTGCTCTTCCTGCGCGCGCTGCGCCCGCCCGAGGCGGAGGTGGGCCTGCACAGCCCGGTCCTGCGCCGCACCCAGATCTTTCGGCCGGCCGATTGGCACAACATCTGGGTCTATGGCATGGACGTGTTCATCGCCGGCTGGCTGACCAAGGGCGAATTTCTGGCGCGCGGCCAAGCCTTGCCGGCCGGCGCCCGCGTCAAGCAGTATGCGCGCACCCAGACCGCCAACCGCTATGTCCCGGTCCACGCCTTGCGGCCGGTGGCGGAGCTGGCCGCGCGGGTCAAGGCCTTCACCAAGCCGGGCTGACGGCGCGCGCCTGTAAAAATCGGCCTAGTTTGATACAATTTTCACGGACGGCCTTGGGAGTGTGTCTCCGGCCGTCGCCGGCAAAGAGGCAACGTGGAAGTTTTCCTGGATCGAGCCGCCACCCGCCTCCTCGCGCCCACTTTGTGGCGCGGGGTGCGCCAGGCGCAACAACTAAACCGGCCGATTATTGTCAGCGTCGTCGAGCCGATCTTGACATTTGACGCCATTGACCTGTTTGAGCGCGGCGCGGCCGTCGCCGCCGAGCGGGTCCTGTGGTCGCATCCCAGCGAAGAGTTCGCGCTGGTGGGCTTTGGCGCGGCCGCCGTGATCGAGGCCGGCCCGGAGCGCCGTTTTAGCGCGGCCGCCGAGGCCTGGCAGGCGCTGCGCGTCGGCGCGCTCCACGAAGGCCCGCGCGGGGTGCCGGGCCTCGGCCCGCTGCTGCTGGGCGGTTTCGCCTTCGACGGCGAGCGGCCGGCCACCGGCCTGTGGGACGGCTTCCCGGCCGGCCGGCTGGTGCTGCCGCGCCTGACCTTTACGCTCCAGCAGGAGCGCGGCTGGCTGACCCACACCCTCCAGGTGCGGCCGGACGACGACGCGGCGGCGCTGGCCGAGGCCCAGGCCGCGCTGTTGGATGATGTGATGACGGCGCCGGCGGTGCGCGGTGAGGCCGCCGCCCCGACCACGCTGCACGAACTGCGCTCTGCCTCGGACTGGCAGGCGGATGTGGCTAAAGCCGCCCAGGCCGTCGGCACCGGCGAAATGCAGAAAGTGGTGCTGGCCCGCGCCGTGCAGCTGGAGGCCGACCAGGTCTTTCAGGCCGGCCGCGCCCTGCGTTATCTGAGCGCCAACTACCACGGCTGTTATCTCTTCGCGGTGGCCCGGGGCGAGCGCTGTTTCCTGGGCGCCACACCCGAGCAGCTCCTGCGTCTGCGCCACGGCGAGGTCCGCACCATGAGCCTGGCCGGCTCCATCCGCCGTGGCCGCACCCCGGAGGAAGACCAGCAGCTCGGCCAGGCCCTGCAAGACAGCGTCAAAGACCGCAACGAACATACGGTGGTAGTGCAGGCGATGGTGGAAGCGCTCTACGCCACCTGCGCCAGCCTGACCGTCGGCCCCACCGGCTTGTTAAAGCTGGGCAATATCCAGCACCTGTGCACGCCCATCATCGGCCCGGTGGCGGACGGCCAGACTCTGTTGGACTTGGTGGAGCGCTTGCATCCCACGCCGGCCGTGGGCGGGCGCCCGCGCGCGGTGGCCCTGCACTGGATCCGCCAGCATGAGCAGCTGGACCGCGGCTGGTACGCCGGCCCGGTGGGCTGGGTGGATGAGCGCGGCGAGGGCGAGTTTGCGGTGGCGCTGCGGTCCGCCCTGCTGCACGGCGACCGGGCCACCTTGTTCGCCGGCTGCGGCATCATGGCCGATTCCGATCCCGAGCGCGAATATGTCGAATCGTCCCTCAAGCTCAAGCCGATGTTGACGGCGCTGACTCAATGACCCGCGCCGCTGGCCGCCCGGCCAATCCCCCCTCGTCCCGCGCCGGGCGTTGGTCGTCTGGATGAACCCCGAACACGCTGCCTATCTCTATGTCGGCGCCTTTGTGGATGAACTGATCCGCGCCGGCCTGACCGACGTCTGTCTGGCGCCCGGCTCGCGCTCCGCGCCGCTGGCCTATCAGCTGGCGGCGCGCCCGGAACTCAAGCTGTGGACGCATCTCGACGAGCGTTCGGCCGGCTTCTTTGCGCTCGGCCTGGCCAAAGCCGCGCGCCGGCCGGTGGCGCTGGTCTGCACCTCCGGCACCGCCGCCGCCAATTTTCTGCCGGCCGTGGTGGAAGCCTATTACGCGCGTGTGCCGCTGGTGGTGCTCACCGCGGACCGGCCGCCGGAGCTGCGGGCCACTGGCGCGCCGCAGACCATTGACCAGCTGCGGCTGTACGGCGGCTACGCCAAGTTTTTCGCCGAGATGCTGCTGCCCGAAGGCACGCCGGAGGCGCTGCGCCACGCGCGCACCCTGGCCGGCCGCGCGGCCGCGCTGGCGCGGGAAGCGCCGGCCGGCGTGGTGCATCTCAATTTCCCGTTCCGTGAGCCGTTGATCCCGGCGGCGCCCACCGATCCCGTCTCCGATGTGGCCCGCCCCGGGCAAACGCCGTATGTGGCCGTCTCAGCCGGCCGACCGACGCTGGAACCGGCCGTCCTGGCGGCCCTGGCGCGTGAGCTGGCGGCGGTGGAGCGCGGCCTGATCATCGCCGGCCCGCAGACCGAGCCGGACTTTCCGGCGGCGCTGACGCAGCTGGCGGGCGCGCTGGGCTACCCGCTCCTGGCGGACCCGCTCTCGCAAGTGCGCTGCGGCGGGCAGGCGCTGGGCAACGTGGTGGACGCCTACGATGCCTTCCTGCGCGATGCGCCCACCGCCGCGGCTTTGCGCCCGGAGGTGGTCCTGCGCTTTGGCCCGCTGCCCACCTCCAAACCCGTCCTGCAATATCTTCAGCGCCATCTCGCCGCGCGGCAGATCCTGATTGACGCCGGCGGAGAATGGCAGGACGCGCCGCGCCTGGCCAGTGATGTCCTGCTGGCCGACCCGACCCTGACGGCGCAGGCCCTCGCCGCCGCGCTGGGCGG
>JAGOBN010000669.1 GCA_017999235.1 Anaerolineales bacterium
GTACAGATAGGTGCGCCAGGAGCGATAGGCCGCGCCGGTGAAGATCAACCGGGCCGCCAACACGAGGGCCACCACGCCAAACCCCATCCGCAGCCAGACCAGACCCGTTAACGCATCCATGAAGGGAGATTTTAATCCAATGGGCTGAATCTCCAAATTGAGCCCGGACCAAAATGCGGCGGGGCGGCTTGCCGGCCCTTTCGCTCGGCAGTATGATCTATGAATCAACGCTATGCACCCCCCCAAAACTTCTCGCCCGTGGCCCATCCTGGTGGGCGGCTATCTATTGGCGGCCCAAGGCGCCGCCTTAATTGGCACCGGCTTGGCCCTTCTGGAGCTGGCGGCGCCGGCCGCTGGCGGCCGCGCGATGCTGGAAACCCGGCCGGCGCCGCTGGCCGGCGGGGTGGTGTGCTTGATCCTGGGGGCGCTGGCCTTGGCCAATGTTGTCCGCTTTTGGCGCCGCCGGCCCGACGCCTGGATCACGGCCATGCTGCTGCAAGGCCTGTCGCTGACCTTGGCCTTGCTCTTGTACAGCCGCGGCCACCGCGCCTACAGCTACCCGGTCATGCTGGCCGGCGTGCTGATGGTGCTGCACCTGCAGCGGGGCGATGTCGTCGGGCCGCTGCGAGCGCGGGGCGGCCCGGAACTCCCCCCGCCCCACCGCGAGGCCGACCACGATGAGTGACCGGGCCGGCGACCGGGAGCTGCTGCGCCGCTTTGAGCCCGTCATCCGTTATACGCGCGGCGAGCGGTTCTTCCCGATGGACATCGAGCCGTATGTGCGCGAGTGCAGCCTGTGGGTGCAGCGGCCCGGCGACGACGCTGAATGCCTGGTGCCGGAAGGCCAGCTGACGCTCGCCGCGCTGGCCGAACCGCGCGCGCACGGGTTGGGGGCCATTTACTTCTTAAAGTTCATCGAGCCGCTCAACATCCGCCAGCTGGCCGAATACGCCTTGCACGAGCGCCGCGCCGCGCGGAGCCGGCATTTTCAGGCCGGCCGCGGCCGGCTGGCCCGCGTGGGGTACAGCTCACGGTTCGTGGACGCGCTCTTTTCCGTGACCCTGTTCGCGCGCGGCCGCGTCCCCGGAGATGCGGCCGCGGCGGCGGCGCTGACGTACCGGCGCCTGGCCGCCCCCGACCAGCGGCCCGCCTATTGCGGCCGGGTGGTGCGCGCCGACCACTGGATCATTCTGCAATACTGGTTCTTTTACGCGTTCAATGACTGGCGCTCCGGCTACTTCGGCGTCAACGATCATGAAGCCGATTGGGAGATGGTCACGGTCTATCTCAGCGAGCCCCAGCCCGGCCGCGTCACGCCCGAATGGGTGGCGTACAGCTCGCACGACTTCACGGGCGACGATCTGCGCCGGCGCTGGGACGACCCCGAGGTGGAAAAGGTCGGCGAGCACCCGGTGATCTACGCCGGCGCCGGCTCGCACGCCAGCTACTATCAGCGCGGCGAGTATTTGGCCGAGCTGGAACTCCCGTTTCTGGCGCCGCTGGTCCGGCTGATGGATCAGGGTCAGGTCCACTGGCGGCGTTTTTTGGGCCAGGTGCGCGGCACCGCCAACGACCAAACCGAGGCGGGGCAGTTCAACGTCTTCCGCATCCCGTTTGTGGATTACGCCCGCGGCGATGGACTGGCTATCGGCCCCGACCAAGCGCAGACCTGGGCCGAGCCGCGGCTGCTGGAGCCAACCCCCGCGTGGGCGCTGGGTTATCGCGGCTTGTGGGGGCTGTACGCGCGCGACCCGATCGCGGGCGAGAACGCGCCGGCCGGGCCGGTCTACAACCGGGATGGCCTGGTCCGCCGCGCTTGGTACGACCCGCTCGGCTGGGCCGGCCTGGACAAAGTTCCCCCCGCCCACCTGGCCGCCGTTTGGGCCGGGGAACGGCAGGCCGAAGTGGCGGAACGGCTGGAGGCGCGTCTGCCGACGATTGAGGCGCAGCGCCACGCGCTGATCGACCTCAGCATGGAAGTGCGCGCCCTGGAGAGTCAGCCGCATTTGCGCCAGCTGCACGCCGCCCGGCTGGCTGAGCTGGAAACCAGCGCGCAAGCGCTGGCCGGCCTGCGCGCCGATCAAGCCGCCGACGAAGCCATCCTGCAGGCGCTGCGCCAGCATGTGGCGGCCCTGGCGCGCGGCGAGCGCGGGCCGCTGCGCGCCCACCTGCGGCATGCCTATCGGCCGGCCTCCGACAGCGGGCTGGCTTTGGGCCGGCTGGCCGAGACCTGGTCGGCGGTCAGTATCGCCCTGCTGATGATCGGACTGGTGCTGGTGGTGCTCTTTGCGCGCCACTATCTGATGGTGGGGCTGACGGCGCTGCTGGCCACGCTCCTGTTTGTGGAGGCCGGCGTCCGCCGCCAATTGGCGCGCCTGATCACCAGCCTGACGATGGCGTTGGCCCTGGTGTGCGCCCTGATTCTGCTGTTTGAGTTCTTCTGGGAGATGGTGGTGGCCGGCGTGCTGGCCGCCAGCGCCTACCTCATCTGGGAAAATCTGCGCGAACTGCGCGGCTGACCCGCGCCGGCGCCTCCGTCAATATCCCTGTCAAATCGACAGTCAGGTTAGTGTCTTTCGTCTATTGCCAAAATCCCCGGTTTGACGTTCAATTCCGGGGATTAATTCTGCCCCTATGGAGACGCATCTATGACCACCAAACGTCGCATCGGCATCCTGACCGGGGGTGGCGACGTGCCTGGCCTCAATGTGGCCATCAAGGCCGTCGTCAGCCGCGCGCAGCATCACAACATCGAGGTCGTCGGCATCCGCCGCGGCTGGATGGGCATGCTCCACTTTAACCCGGATGATCCGGACGCCGTCACTACCTGGACCATGCCGCTCACGATGGAGCGCGTGCGCATCATCGACCGCACCGGCGGCACAATCCTGCACACGTCGCGCACCAATCCCTCCAACGTCAAGCCCAGCGAAGTGCCGGACTCCGTGCTGGAAAGCGAGCGCGTGCTCAACAGCAAAGGCACCGTGGACTGCACCAAGCATGTCCTGCGC
>JAGOBN010000668.1 GCA_017999235.1 Anaerolineales bacterium
ATGACCGCGAGAAGGTGGAGCGCTCCAATGCGGCGGTGATCGATGAGCAGCGGCCGGCGCCGATGGAGTACCGCGTGGTCTGGCCCGATCAGTCCGTCCATACGGTCTGGGCCATCCCGGATGAACGGGTGGCCGACGCCGCCGGCCACATCGTGCGGCTGAGCGGCATCGTTCAGGATATCACCGAGCGCAAGCAGGCCGAGTACGCGGTGCGGGAGAGCGAGGCCAAGTACCGGGCGTTGTACGAGGGCGCCTCGATTGGGATCTTCCACTCCACTTTTGAGGGCCAGTATCTGGACTTAAACCCGGCCCTGGCGCGCATGCTGGGGTATGCCTCGCCGGAGGAAGTGCTGGCCAGCGTGCATGACGTCGCCGAAGAGACCTATGTGAACCCGGGCCGCCGCGCCGAGATTGTGGCCCAGGTCCTGGCGCAGGGCGGCTTCCTCACCACCGAGAACCGGTATCGCCGCCGGGGCGGCGCCGATTGGGACGCGCAGCTCCACTTGCGCTGCGTCACCGACGAGGCCGGCCGCGCGCTCTATCTGGAAGGCTTTATCGAGGACATCACCGAGCGGAAACAGGCTGAAGCCGACCTGCGGGAAAGCAAGGCGCGGTTAGACCTGGCGCTGCAGTCGGCCCAGATGGGGGCCTGGAGCCTGGACCTGCTGACGGGCCGGCGCCACTTCGATGACCAGACCTGCCGCTTGCTGGGCCTGGCCCCGGACGCCTATCAGGGGACGGCCGCAGAATTCTTCAGCGCCATTGACCCGGATGACCGGGCCGACGTGCAGGCCGCCCTGGCCCGCACCTTGAACGAGGACGCGCCGTATCAGCCGGAATACCGCGTGATCTGGCCGGACGGCAGCCGGCACTACATCAGCGGGCGCGGGCGGCTGGTGCGGGATGAGGCCGGCCGGCCGGCCCGGGTCCTGGGCCTGATCTGGGATATCACCGAGCGCCGGCGGGCGGAGGAAGCGCTGCGCATCAAAGACCGGGCGCTGGAGTCGTCCATCAACGCCCTCGCCATCTCCGACCTGGACGGGCGCCTCACCTATATCAATCCAGCCTTTCTGGATTTGTGGGGTTACGCGGAGCCGGCGGAAGTGCTGGGGCGCTCCGCCGTCGAGTTCTGGCAGTGGCCGGGCCAGGCCGACGAGATTGTGGCCGCCCTGCATGCCACGGGCGGCTGGGCGGGCGAACTGCTGGCCCGGCGCCCGGACGGCTCCGCATTTGAAGCGCAGATTGCTGCCAGCCTGGTGACCAATCCGGCCGGCCGGCCGCTGGCTATGCTGGCGGCCTTTGCCGATATCACCGCCCGCCGCCGCGCGGAGGCTGAGCTCCGCCAGACGCTGGAGGAACTCCGCCGCTCCAATGCTGAGCTGGAGCAGTTCGCCTATGTGGCCTCCCACGACCTGCAGGAGCCGCTGCGCGGGGTCACCGGGATGCTGCAGTTGCTGCAGCGCAAGTACCAGGGCCAGCTCAACGCCGACGCCGACGAGTTGATTACCTACGCCGTGGACGCGGCCGCGCGGATGCAGGCCCTGATTAACGACCTGCTGGCCCTCTCCCGCCTGGAGCGGCGCGGCCGGCCGCTGGAACCCACCGCCGCCGGCGCCGCCTTGGGCGCCGCCCTGGCCAACCTGGACACCGCCATTACCGAGAGCGGCGCCCAGATCACCGCCGCGGCCCTGCCGACGGTGCTGGCCGATCCCACGCAGTTGATCCAGGTGTTCCAGAACCTGGTGGGCAACGCCCTCAAGTTCCGGGGCCCCCAGCCGCCGGAGATCCAGGTGGGCGCCGAACGCGAGGCCGGCGCCTGGCGCTTCTGGGTGCGGGATAATGGCATCGGCATCGAGCCGCAGTACTTTGAGCGCATCTTCGCCGTGTTCCAGCGGCTGCACACCCGGCGCGAGTATCCCGGCACCGGCATCGGCCTGGCGCTGTGCAAAAAGATCATCGAGCGGCACGGCGGGCGCCTGTGGGTTGAATCCGAGCCCGGCCGCGGCGCCACCTTTTATTTCACCTTACCCGAAACGAGCCCTCCGCATGCCCGCTGATCAACAACCGCGCCCCGTCGAAGTCCTGCTGGTGGAAGACAGCCCCACCGATGTGCTGATTGCGCGCGAGGCGCTCAACCAAGCCAAACTCTATAACCGCCTGCATGTGGTAGAAGATGGTCAGGCCGCCCTGGATTTTCTGCGCCGGCCGGCCGCCGCCGGCCCCTTGCCGGACGTGGTCCTGCTGGATTGGAACCTGCCGCGCAAATCCGGCCGGGAAGTCCTGGCCGAGATCAAACTAGACCCGGCGCTCCGGCATATCCCGGTCGTGGTCCTGACCACCTCCCGCGCGGAAGAGGACATCTTGCGCGCGTATGATCTATACGCCAATTGCTATGTGGTGAAGCCGCTGGATTTCAACAGCTTTGTTGAGGTCGTGCGCTCCATCCGCCACTTCTGGTTTAGCGTGGTGACCCTGCCCTCGGAGACAGCTCATGGCCTCGACCACCCTGCATCTGCTGCTGATTGAGGACAATCCCGGCGACGCGCTCCTGCTCAAGGACGCGCTTGGCCGCGACGCCTGGGTGACCTTCCGGGTGACGGTGGCCGAGCGGCTGCGCGAGGCGCTGGCGCTGGGGGCGCAGCAGCCGTTTGACGTGGTCCTGCTGGACCTCGGCTTGCCGGACAGCCAGGGGTTGGAGACGTTTACGCGCTTTCACAGCGCGGTGCCGCAGGCGGCGGTGGTGGTGCTTTCCGGCCTGATGGACGAGCATTTGGCGGTGCAGGCGGTGCGGGCCGGCGCCGAGGATTATCTGGTCAAAAGCCAGGCCGGCTGGGACGTGGTGCCGCGCGCCGTGCGCTACGCGTTCGAACGCCGGCAGACGCGAGCGGCGCTGGAGACCAGCGAGCGGCGTTTCCGCGCCCTGATCGAGCAAAGCGCCGACCTGGTCGTGCTGCTGGACGCGCAGGGCGTCATCGTGTACGGAAGCCCCTCGGCCACCCGCGTATTAGGGT
>JAGOBN010000670.1 GCA_017999235.1 Anaerolineales bacterium
GGACCGACCTGCTGATCCCGTCCGCCTCCCACACGCAATGCCCGTACAAAGGCGTGGCGTCTTATTTCTCGGTGCGGGCCGGCGGGCAGACCCATCCGGACCTGGTCTGGTATTACCCCTTCCCTATCCCGGAATGCCCCAAGATCGAAAACCTGCTGGCCTTCTACAACGAGAAAGTGGATCTCGTGGTGGATGGCGAGCCGCAGCCGCGCCCGCACACCCAGTTTGCGTAGCCCGCGCCCGGGGAGGCCCCATGCTCCGTTCCCAATTCACCGCCACCCAATCGGAAGTCGCCGCCGAACACGGCCTGGTCGTCGGCGGCCATCCGCTGCAAGCCGAGGCCGGCGTGCGCGTCATGCAGCAAGGCGGCAACGCCGTGGATGCGGCCGTGGCCGCGGCCTTCGCCGGCTTTGTGTGCGAGCCCAGCAACTGCGGCGTGGGCGGCTACGCGCGCCTCGCCATCTTCTGGGCCGCGCGCCAGGAGTTCATCACCCTGGACGCCTACGTGCGGGCGCCGGGCGCCGCCCGGCCGGATATGTTCGCGCTGGATACCAGCGCGCCGCCGCAATACTACGGCCACCCGCACACCGTGGGCCGGCGCGCCGAACGCGGCTTCCTGGCCTGCGCCGTGCCGGGCGCGGTGGCCGGCCTGTGTGCGGCCCACGCCCAGTTCGGGGCGCTGCCGCTGGCCCAGGTGCTGGAGCCCGCCATCGAGCTGGCGGCCGCCGGCCTGGGCGTGGATTGGCGCCTCGCGCTGACCATCGGCGACTGTCTGGCCGATCTGCATGACCTGCCGGACACCGGCGCTTTTCTCGCGCCGCACGGCCGGCCGCCCAGCTACGCCAGCCCGTGGTCCACGGGCGAGCGCCTGGATTTCAGCGCCCTGGCCGGGACGCTTAAGCGCATCGCCCAGCACGGCGCGGCCGGCTTCTACACCGGCCCGGTGGCCGAGGCCATCGGCCGCTATGTCACCGGCCACGGCGGGATTCTCACCGCCGCGGATCTGGCCGGCTACCGGCCCAAACAGCTGCGGGAAAAGCCGGCGCGCTACCGTGACACGGACTACATCACCGCCTTCGATCCGGTCAGCTACGAGGTCCTCAACATCCTGGACCAGTTTGATCTGCGCGGCTTTGGCCCGGACAGCGTCGAGTATCGGCATCTGATGGCCGAAGCGTTTGGGCATGCCTTCGCCGACAACATGCAATATTACGGCGATCCGGATTTCGTCCGCAGCCCGGTGGCCGGCCTGTCCAGCCGCGCGTTTGGCGCCGCGCGCGCCGCCGGTTTGCGGCTGGACCGCGCCGCGCCGCGCCCCCTGCGCGCCGCCGACCCGTGGCCTTATGATGATCCTGCCCACGCGCCGGAGCAGCGGCCCGAAACGCCGTCCCTGGGCGGCATCCACGGCACCACGCAAATGGCCGCCGCTGACCGGGCCGGCAACCTGGTGACCATCTGCACCAGCCTCACCAGCGCCTTCGGCTCCAAGGTCTATGTGCCGGAGGTCGGGGTCTTCCTCAACAACGGCATGCAAAACTTTGACCCGCGGCCGGAGCAGCCCAACGGCCTCCAGCCGGGCAAGATGCCCATCTTCGGAGTGCCGGTGCTGGCGATGGCGCGCGACGGCCGCGCCGTCTTCGGCAGCTGCGGCTCCGGCGGCTACCGCATCCTCAGCGGCACCCTGCACGCCGCCACCAACGTGGTGGATTTTGGGATGACAGCCCAGCAGGCCGTGGACGCGCCGCGCGTGTACTGCCAGGGGGAAGAGACCTTTGTGGATGAGCGCGTGCCGGCCGACGTGCAGACGCGTTTGGCCGAGCTCGGGCATACGGTGGTGCCGCAAGCGGACACACCGGGCGCCACCCACTTTGGGCGCGTGGCCGCCATCCAGATCGATCCGCACACGCGCGTGATGCGTTCCGGCGTTGCGCCGGCCTGGGCCACCGCGGCGGCCGGCTACTGAAGCGCAAGAACCGCGCATCGCGTTCGTGAATTAATGAACAGATAAACCGCAAAAAACGCCGGGAAAGTCGCTAATTTTCGTAAATTCGCATTGACACTGATTCTGATGTGAACTAGAATGCGCCACGCTACTCATGAAACAACCAATCAAACAGCCGCTTTCGAGTGACTCATACTCAGGTGAAGAACTCTTCCGCCAGCCAGGCCGCCCGAGCCGGGCGGGAGGGGTGTGACCGCGCCATCACCGATGGCGCGTCCTTGTTCTGTGGGAAAGGAGTTGGTCTATCGCCGATCGCCAGCCGCCTTGTCATCGTCCGTCCACTGACCGATCTTTGCCAATCATCTCAAGGAGAAGAAGATGGGAACTGAGAACGAGCGCCTCCACCCGTATGTCACTAAAGCGCAAGAGCAGTTGGCGGACGGCCGGATCAGCCGCCGCGAGTTCCTGCGCTTGGCTGGGTTGATGGGTGTGAGCGCCGCGAGCGCCTGGATTCTGGCGGCCTGTGGCGCGCCAGCCACGCCCGCGCCGGCCGCTCCCACCACCGCGCCATCCGTCGCCACCATCAAGCGCGGCGGCGTTTTGAAGCTCGGCATGTATCTCCAGGCCATTGACCATCCGGCCCGGCTCTCCTGGACCCAGGGCTCGGACGTGCTGCGCACCAACTTCGAGTATCTGACCTTCACCGACCGCGACAACGTCACCCACCCCTACCTGCTGGAGAAGTGGGCGGCCAGCGAAGACGCCAAGGAATGGACCCTGTCCCTGCGCCAGGGCATCAAGTGGTCCAACGGCGAAGACTTCGTGGCCGAGCACGTCAAGTTCAACTTCGACACCTGGCTGAACCCGGACACCGGCTCGTCCATCCTCGGCTTCTTCCAGGGCTTCCTGACCCCGGACGGCGTGATCGTGAAGGACAGCCATACCGTCGTCCTGCAGTTCGCCAAGTCCAAGGTGGACGTGGCCGAGAACCTCTTCCACTATCCGGCCCAGATCGTCCACCCCAGCTTCGACGGCGACGCCACCACCGGCCAGAACGCGGTTACCGGC
>JAGOBN010000671.1 GCA_017999235.1 Anaerolineales bacterium
AGGTCATACACGCCATTCGGCAGGCCGGCGAAAACGGCCTGGTCGGTCTTGTAGGTGAGGACGGCCACTTGCGGGCCGGCCGCCGTGCCGGCGGCGCCGTCGCTCTGCTTCACATAGGCGTGGACGCCGGTGAGGCCGGGGAAGTTGACCGTCAGCGCGCCGGTTTCGAGCGCACAGCCGCTGACCAGGGCCGGAACTGGCTGGCCATTCACCAGGAACGTGTGCGCGCCGGCGAACATCTCCATCGCCGGTTTGGTGAACGGATACCACCCGCCGTTGGCGCTGCCATGATTGACCGCCGCGCTGGTGTTGAGGGTGACCTTCGTCGTCTGGAACGTGACCAGCGGATCGGTCTGGCCGGCGGTGGTCACCGCCTGCTGGGCGGAAGTGGTGTTGTTGAACCGCGCATAGAACGTGCGCGGATAGCCGGCGAAGAGCTCCCGGGCGGCCAGCCCGTCGCTGCCGGTGGTGCCAAAGGTCTGGAAGCCGCCGTTGGGGCTGCCATAGATGACGACGGCGTTCTCCAGGGCCGCGCCGGGGCAGGTCTCCACCTTGGCTTTAACCAGCACCGTCTGGAAGGTCACCACGTCGGCGCCGTCAAAGGTCAGGGATTGGGGGGCCGCGTTCGTGGCGTTATAAGCGGCGTAAAAATGGTACGTGGCGCCGACGGTCAGATCCGTGCGGCGGATGGCGCCGTCCGCGCCGGTGGTGCCGAAGGTCTGCCAGCCGGCGTTGGGGCTGCCCACCGCGTAGAGGATGGTCGCGCCCTCGATCGGGCCGCCCAGGCTGTCCTTGACCTCCACCGTCAATTCCGGCGGCGCGGCTTCTTCCATTTCAAAGCGGATGGCCGGCACATATCCGGTCCAGCCCGTGTCGCGGCGGAAGGTGCCGGTGCCGCCGACGCCGCCATCCGCATACCACTGCGCCGTCTGGGTGTTAAAGAAGACGGCGGCCGGCTCCACATCAGTGCCGAGGCTGGGAGGCGCCAGGTGGTTGAGCACGAAGTTGAGCGAGTTGTACGGGCCGGGGACGCCCAGCGGGGCATACCCCCACGTCTCGGTGTTGGACGCGATCCCGTAAATGATCTCATCCGGGAGCGTGATCCCGGCGCCGCTCAGATCAAAGACCACATTGAAGGCGAAGCCGTTGTAGCAGGTGCCGTTGGCCGCCTTCCAGGCAAACCCGGCTCCGTAACCGGTGTCCGGGCATGTGGGATCACCCTCCGGCCGCCACTGCATCACGAAATCCTGCGTGACGCTGGCGATCACTGTTCCCAGCGCCGGGGTGGGGCCGCTTTTGTCAACGTTGTAGAGATTGAGCGTGAGCGGATGGGTAAACCCTTCCGCGGGCAAGCTGGGGTACTCAGAGTGCTTGGCCCAACTGCTCAGGGTCACCGTCACGCTGGAGAGGTTGCGAGCCGTTCCGGCGAACAGGATATGATCGCCAACTTCGGCCGCTTGCTGGGCCTGATAAGGCTGGCTGGGCAGATTGCCGGGCAGTGGTTCGGGGATGCTGTCGAAGACGATGGTTCCGGCCGCGGCCGCCCGAGCCGCGAAGCCGAGCGAGAGCGCCAGACTCAGAACCAAGGCTGTGCTGAACAAACGGTGCAAAACTTTCATTGGAGTTCCCCTGTTCACAATTAGAGACGAGGTGTTCACGGCTGAAATGCCGCCGGGTGGCGCCGTCAGGCGCCGTGCGAAGCGCTGGATCAGGTGTGGGCCCTCCCTTGGCCGGACGAGGATGTGTAAGTGAATTGAGGCAGTGGAGTAGTTGGCGGGGGAACCCGCCTGTAGCCTGAGCGTGGTCAGCCGGCCTGGCTGTTGGCGTTGAACTTAACGCGGACCATACCCAACTGAGTTGCGACAGTTGAGTCGAACGCAAGCCAAGCCTGTGAACGCGGGCGCGATCACCTCCCTCTCAGCCGGACCGTTATCTTTTAGGGGCAGAATCTTAGAGCATGTGCGTTGGTTAGTTTCACGCCGGCGACCCCCCGATCCAGCGGCGACCGAGAAACTAGACCCGTTTAGTAGGATATTTGTGCTATCCCATGTGTCAGTATAGGATTTTTGCCCAGCATTCGTTCAGGCAATCTGGCAATCTCGAATAGGAAATTAGTCCTGCTGCGGGATGGTGTTAGTTGGAATCCTATAATTCAGCCTGGCACTTTGTTTTGACATCATAGTGAAAGCGGGTCGTCAATATCGGTCAATGCTGATGAAGGATGCCGCCGCTGAAGGAAGCGGCCTCACCGGTTTGACAAACTGCTTTAGGCGCGCGGCGCCATAAGCTGAGGAACCCACATGCTTAATCCACTGGAACACCGCTATCACGGGGAGCATCCGCTGCGCACGCTCTGGTACATGCTGGAAGCCGAGCGCGGCGCGTTGCTGTTGGCGGCCGCGCTCTTCATCGTCAAGCACAGCCCGGTCTGGCTGATGCCCCTGCTGACCGCCAATATTCTGGATGTGCTGGTGCAGCGCCGGCCGCTGGGTGAGCTGTGGCTGAACGCGCTGATCCTGCTCGGGCTGCTCTTCCAAAACATCCCCCTCAACACCCTGTACGTGCGCTATCTGAGCCGGGCGGTGCGGGCGGTGGAACTGCGTCTGCGCTCGGCGCTCTGCCGCCGGCTGCAGCACCTGTCCATTGGGTACTTCACCCGGCGCAGCGCGGGCGTGCTGCAATCCAAAGTGATGCGCGATGTGGAAGCGGTGGAACAGATGCTCCGCCAGGCCTTCGACGGCGGCGCGGCCGCGCTGAGCAACATCCTGGGCGCGCTGGTCATCACCGCCGTGCGCGCGCCGGCCTTTGTCGGGTTCTTCCTGGTATTGGTCCCCGTGGCGGCCTGGGTGGTGCTCACTCTCCGCCACACCCTGGGCCAGCGCAACCGCCAGTTCCGCGCGGAGGTGGAGCAGTTGGCGGCCCGGGTGACGGAGATGACCCACCTGATCCCGATCACGCGCGCCCACGGCCTGGAAGATGAGGCCTTGGCGCGCCTGGACCAGACCCTG
>JAGOBN010000672.1 GCA_017999235.1 Anaerolineales bacterium
CCGGCACACTCTCCGCCAGCCTGCCCATCACGGTCACCGGCACAGGCTTTGTCAAAAACTCGCGCCTGGAGGTGAACGGCGTCAAGGTGGACCGCACCGATGGCTGCACCGCCAATTGCGTGCAGTTGACGGGCGCGGTCCCGCTGGGCCAGTTGGTCTTGGGCGCGAACGCCGTCACGGTCATCAACAGCGGCGGCGGCAGCGGCACGACCTCGGCCTCCACGACGCTGACGGTCACCGCGCCGGCGGTGACGCTGTCCCCGGCCAGCGTGGCGCTGACACGCACGGTGGCGGCCGCCGATACAGAGACGCTCAGCGTGAATTTCAGCGCCGCCCAGGCCGCGCCGCGCACCTTGACCCTGGCGGCGACGGTGGGCGGCGTGATTGCTCCAATGACCGTCGTCTTCCCCGCCGACGTGACCTCCGCCAACTTCTTGATCACCAGCGCCGGCGCCGGGGACACGGCCCTTTCGCTCACGCTGCCGGCCGAGCTGGGTGGCGGCAGCTCCAATGCCATCTCGGCCACGGTCCGCTTTGTGGCGCCCGCCATCACGGCCTTCAATCCCGTGTCCACCACGCTGAACAGCGCTTTCGCGCTGGAAGTGATCGGCTCCGGCTTTGTGAGCGGCGCCGAGGTCTTGTGGAATGGTTCGCCCCTGCCGACGACCTTTGGCGCCAGCACGCTGTTGACGGCCACGGTCTCGGCCGCGCAGACCGGCAGCGTCGGCTCAGCGTCCCTCACGGTGGCGAATCCCGCGCTCTACGCCGCGCCGTCGGCGCCGGCCGCTTATCTGGTCAACCACCCGCAGCCCAGCCTCGCCAGCACTAACCCGGTGACGGCCACCGCCGGCCGTACGTCATTCGTGTTGCAGGCCACGGGCTCAAACTTCATCACCGGGGCCGGCCTGCTGTGGAACGGGACCCTGCTGACCGACGTGGTGGTGAACAACAGCACCACCCTGACCGCCACGGTTCCGGCCGGCGTGATTGGCACCACGGCTGGGCCGGTGACTTTGGTGGTCCGCAACCCCGCGCCCAGCCTGGCGGATTCAACCGCTTATCTGGGCTTCAGCCTGACCGCGCCAGGGCTGGCCGCCAGCCCCGGCGCGCAGAGTGTGGCCGTTGGCGCGGCCGGCTCGGTGACCTTGGACCTGAGCGGCGAGCCTCAAGCCGCCGCCCGGTCCGTGACCCTCACGCCGGGGGGCGCGGGCAGCGTCAGCGTCAGCCCAGCGTCGGTGACCATCCCGTTTGGGCTGACCAGCACCTCCTTCTCCGCGACCGGCGTGCTGGCCGGCGCCGCGACGGTGACGGCCGATCTGACCGGCTTTGGGGTCAGCACTCTGGCGAACTTTACGGTGGTCTCCCCGACCCTGACCTTGGTGGCCGCCACAAGCAACATCATCTCCGGCACCACCACGCTTGTCACGGCCACCATCAGCCACGCTCAGGCCGCGGACCGCCTGGTGGCGTTCAGTGCGGCGTCATTTATCGGCTCCGGCATGCTGGCCTACCCGCCGACGGTTAATCTGCCGCAAGGCCAGACCGCGTTTACCTTTACCGTGACCGGCACCGTGACCGGCACGGCGCGTCTCACCGGACTTCTGCCGGTTTCGGCGGGCGGGCTGACGGGGACGGTGGACATCACTATTCAACCGTGAGCCAGGGGTGGTGAGGCTGCATGTTCAGACCCTGGGGCTGGAGCATGCTCATCGTGGGCGCGCTGATCTTGGCGGCCTGCGCGCCCGCGCGTCCCTGGCGCGCCGCGCTGGGGCCGGCGGCGCTTTTCCCCACACCCACGGCGCGCATTGTGGTGGCGTTCGTGGTGCAGACCTCCCCGCCGGCCCCCGTTTCCACACCTTCGGATTCCGTCCCCTGCGCCACGCTGATCCCGGTCTGCTGGGATGCGGCGGATCAGGCCAAGGTGGCGCACATCTGCTACGAAGAAGCGCGCGGCTTGTTGACGGCCGGCATGGCGTCCTGCGCGTCCACGGTCGCGCGCCGGCAGACTGAGCCGGACTGGTACGGCGCCAGTCTGGATGAGGTGCTGGTGTGGGAGCAGTTCCGCGTGAGCGCCGCGCTGCGCCGGCCCTGGACGCACGGCCTGCCCGCGCCGCCCGAGGCGCTGGCGGCGGTGGCCGCTTTTTTGGCGGATGAGCGCGCCGGCGGTTGCTGGGGCTATGACAGCTTTCGCGGCGTGACGCCGGCCGAGGCCGCGGCTTTTGTGGCCGAGGCGCCGGCCCGCCGCTGCGCGGTCAGCGGGGCGACCCAGGCCATGGTCTTTTTTGATTGGCGCACGCGATGAGGGTGCGCCGGCTGTGGCTGGTGGCGGGATTGGTGGGCGCTGCCTGTGCGCCGGCGCGGCCCTGGCGGGCGGCGCTGGGGCCGGCGCCCGTGGTCGTCCAGCCGACCGCGCGGGTGGTGGTGGCCTTCCTGGTGCAGACCCCCACGCCGGCGCCGACCCCGTCCTTAGTGGAGGTCCCGCGCGAGATGGCGCTGCCGGTCGAACCGGCATGGGGCGGCGCGGCGGCCTGTCCGGGGCCGGCCAGCGCGCCGGTGGGGAGCGGCGCCTTTATCTGGCCCACCGCCGAGCATGCGCTCTCGGGCTATGGCTATGATGCGCTGGTGCATCCGGGCTTGGATATTGGGGCGGGCTTGGGCGCTGCCGTCTATGCCGTGGACGCCGGCGCCGCGGTCTATGCCGGCTGGAATAACCAGGGCTACGGCAACTTGATCATCCTCGATCATGGGAATGGCTGGCACACCCTCTACGCGCACCTCAGCCAGCTCAACCTCCGCTGCGGGCAGGGCGTGGCGCAGGGCGCGGTGATTGGGCTGGCCGGCAGCACCGGCCACTCCACCGGCCCGCATCTGCACTTTGAGCTGCGGAACACCCACGGGCGCGTAAACCCCTGGAATTTCCTGCCCTGAGCCGCATTTGCGGATAGCCATTACCCGGTGTTGGCGGGGAAAACACCCAAGCTGTAAACACCCGGAGGCTATCCGCAG
>JAGOBN010000060.1 GCA_017999235.1 Anaerolineales bacterium
GTCTCGGCTTATTCGGAGGCTAGGTCATTCAGCGGCCGGCGCCGCGCGCGTGATCACGACGACGATCGAGAAGACGCCGGCCGCTGAATGACCTAGCCTCCGAATAAGCCGAGACCCCGTCGAAGGATGAACCCCTCTGCCGTTGTCCCTGAGCCGTCGTCCGTGGTCTTCTTGAAGCTCGGCGGCTCGCTCATCACCGATAAGACCCGCCCGCACACCCCGCGCCCGGAGGTGCTGGCCCGGCTGATGGCCGAAATCGCGGCGGCGCGCGCCGCGCGGCCGGCGCTGGCGCTGGTGCTGGGCCACGGCTCCGGCTCGTTTGGGCATGTGGAGGGCCAGAAGTATGGCACACGGGCCGGCGTCCGGACGCCGGCGGAATGGCGCGGCTTCGCCGAGGTGCAATGGGCGGCCAACCAGCTCAACCGCCTGGTGGTGGATGCGGCCCGCGCCGCCGGCCTGCCGGTGGTCAACTGCCCGCCCTCGGCCTCGGCCGTCTGCCGGGACGGGCGGCTGGAAGGCCTGGCCCTGGCGCCGCTGGCGGCGGCCCTGGCGCACGGCCTGATCCCGCTGGTGCAGGGCGATGTGGCGGTGGATGAGGCGCGCGGCGGCACGATTGTGTCCACCGAAGATGTATTTGGGTATTTGGCGCCGCGCCTGCGGCCGGCGCGCGTGCTGCTGGCGGGGATTGAAGCCGGGGTGTTGGACCGCTGGCCGGACGGGGACATCATTCCGGAAATCAGCGCCGGGGCGAGCAGCCCCTCGCCCCTCCACAACGTGGGCGGCTCGCATGCGGCCGATGTGACCGGCGGGATGGCGGCCAAGGTGCGCGAGACCCTGGCGCTCACGGCCGGCGTCGCCGGCTGCGAGGCCCTGATCTTCTCCGGCGCGGCCCCGGATTTGGTGCGGCGCGCGCTGGTGGGCGCGGCCGTGCCAGGGACGCGCCTGCGCGGCTGAAGCCGGCCTCAGCCCCCGAAAAAACCGCGCCGCAGCCGGCCCAGCGGCGACAGCACCCCGCCCACCGCCACCAGCCCGCCCGCACACGCGAAGAGCCCGCCGAACAGCCCGGCAAAGAAGCGGTCATCCTGGCTGACCGTCAGCGCGCGCGCGCCGGCATCGTCCAGGAAGGCGTTGATGCGGTCCGTGTTCTGGCGCTTGTCGTCCCGCCCGGAGCTGTAGTAGTCCGTCAAGGGGACCTCGCCCAGCTCGGTGTGCAGGACTACGCGATAGGTCTCCGAGCCGTCTTCATCATCCACCGACACCTGCAGATCGGCCCGCTGCACTTCCGCCACCGGGAAGGTCTGTGAGCGCGCGTTCAAACCAAGCGCGTTGGCCGAGGCCAGGGTGCATTGGCCGGTGCGCGGCTCGGGCCGGTCGCAGACCAGCGTCGTGCGCGCGCCCATGAACCACAGGACGCCCAGCCCAACCGCCATAAAGATCCCGCCCATCAGCATCAACCCCAGCATGCGTCCCAGCATCCTGACCTCCGTGGGTGTGTCCCGCCGATTTTACCGGCTTTCCGGGCGCGGGCCGGCGCGGGTAAAAAAAAGCGCCACCCCGCTTGCGCGAGGTGGCGCCGGCCCCAGGAGAGGGGGAACCTGCTCGAATTAGTCGCCGGCCGGCTGCGGCGCCAGGACGGGCTGCGGTGCATGCGCTTCTTCGGCCACCAGGCGGTGATCCACGATATTGAGGTAACGCACCCCCAGCGAGAAGGCCAGCAACCCGTACGCCACGATACCGGCGCCCACCAGCCATTCAATCAGGGAGGGGAAGTAGGCGGTGTAGCGGGCCGTGATGTCGGTGGGCAAATAGGTCAGCAGGACCAACTGCCCCACCAGGTTGATATCCCAGCGATACGCCACCACGCCGCCCACCACCAGCGCCAGCGCCAGCATCCGCACCCAGGGGATGCGCCGGAAGCGCGGCAGGATCAGCAGGACCGCCGGGATCAGCGCCCCGAGCAGGATCTCGCCGAACCAGAAGTTGAAGGACAGCTCGCCGCTGGTCAGCACGCTCAGGCCCTCATTGCGGCCCGGCCAGTACGTATACGTCATGGCAAAGGCATCCCAGAAGCGGAAGTACAGGTAGCCCACCAGCACCCAGCCGACCACCAGGGCAATCCGTTCGAGCAGGCTGTCGTCCACGCGCGCCTTGGGCGTGAGCCGGCCGGCCAGCATCGAGGCCAGCACGGTCAGCGCCGGGCCGGCCGCCGCCGCCGAGATGACAAACAGCACCGCCAGATCCGGCTTGTACCAGATCGGTCGGGCCTTGAGCACCCCGTACGTGGCGCCGAGCGACGACTGGTGCAGGGAGGAAAGCCCCAGGCCCACCAGGGCCAGGAACGGCGCGTAGTGGTGGACGCCCTGCATCATCCCGGCCAGGCGCGGCCAGCGGCTCTTGAACCAGCCTGCCTGCCCCACGATGGGCATGGTCTCAAAGACCAGCACCGTGAAGTAGCACATGATGCACATGGTCACTTCCCACAGCACCGAGTGCGTGTTCCAGTAGACCAGGGCGTGCCAGAAGCGGAACGGCTGGCCGATGTCCATGAACAGGCACAGCATGGCCATGCTGTAGCCGATCAGGCCCACAAAGGTGGCGGTGCGCGCCACCGGCTGGTAGCGTTTGAGCCCCAGCAGATAGACCGCCGCGCACAGCAGGAAGGCGCCGGCGCTCAGGGCGATGGATGAAAGGTCGATGGCGATCCACAAACCCCACGGCACCAGGTCGTTGAGGTTGGTGACCACCAGGCCCTGCCACATCACGATCACGCCGGCGACGGCGGCCACGGCCATGACCGCGGCCAAACCGCCGGCCCACATCCAAAACGGGGAGAGCCGCTTCAGTAACGTGGTCATCCCTGCTTCTCCTCGGCGCCCTGCGCGGGCAGATAGTAGACGCGCGGCGCGGTGCCTAAATCTTCGCGCAGCCGATAATGCGGGTTCTCGGCCAGCAGCCGGCTGACGGTGGAGTGCGGGTCGTTCAGGTCGCCGAAGGCGCGCGCCCCGGCCGGGCAGGCCACCACACAGGCCGGCGTGGCGGCTTCATCCACGCCCGGCATGAGGCCTTGCGCCAGGCCGCGGTCGATGCGCTGGACGCAGAACGAGCACTTCTCCGGCACGCCGCGCGGCCGGCGCGCCACTTCCGGCTGGCCCCATTCCGGCACGGCCGGGTTCGGGCCGGTGAACTCTTCCCAATTGAAGGCGCGCGCGCCGTACGGGCAGGCCACTTCGCAGTACCGGCAGCCGATGCACTTGTCGTAGTCCATCATCACGAGGCCGTCGGCGCGGTAATAGCTGGCGCCCACCATGCACACTTCCACGCACGGCGCGTGCTCGCAGTGCATGCACGGCCGGGGCAGGAAGACCGGCTGGCCGTCCACGGCTTCGGCCGGGATCACGCGGTTCCAGGCGATGGTCGGCGGCACGTCGTTGTGCGCGCGGCAGGCCTGGGTGCAGTAGCCGCAGCCGGTGCATTTGGCCTGGTCGATCACCATCGCCCAGCGGTGCGGGCTGCTGCCGGCCGGCGCCGAGGCCCGCGCCCAGTGCGAGAACTGCAGGCCCAGGGTGGTGGCGGCGGTGGTGGCGGCGGCGGCCTTGAGGAAGGTGCGGCGGGTCAGGCGGGAATTCTTAGACATGGCGGCTCTCCTCGCTCAGCGGCGCTCACCGATTCTCGGGCCGGCGCATCCGGCGTTCCACCCACGGCGCCACCACGATCCCCACGCCGAAGCCGACGAAGATCGAGAGCAGCGCGTAGCCCACCGGACTGACCGGCTGGGGGGTGGTGCTGGCCTGCACATCCAGGGCCGAGGCCATCGGATCGACCGGGGTCGGCGCCGGGGTCGGCGCGCCCACCACGATCAGGCCGGCCAGGGCTTGCGACGTATGGCACTCGTTGCAGGTGGCGACCTTGACATTGAAGCTGTGATCGCGCATCAGGTGCGGGTTGGCGGACGGGTCGCCCAGCGGCGTCAGGTGACAATCCGCGCAGGCGATCCCGGTCACGGTCAGGTGCGCTTCATGCGCGAAGTTCGAGTCGCTGTCCTGGTGGCAGTTGGCGCACAGCATGGATGCGTCGCCCTTCATCTCCTGGCCGGTGGCATGCGCGTCGTGGCAGTCCACGCACGTCATGTCCTGCTCGCCGTGCTGGCTGACCTGCCAGGCCAGTTCGGTGGCCTGATGGCAGGTCCCGCACCGTTCGGGCGAGCGGTCCACCGAGGCCGGCGAATTAGGATGATCCGCCAGCGCCAGGTGGCAGGTGTCACACTGCAGGCCGGCCGGGGCGTGGCAGGACAGGCAGGCTTCCGGGCTGCCCTGCTGTTCCCAGGCGGTCTGAAAAGCCAGGGTCGCGGCCAGACCGTGCTGGCCGCCGTCCACGGCGGTGTAGAAGCTGTCATGGCACTCCCGGCAGTTCAAGGGCTGCCCCACCGGCGCCGGCGTCGGCACCGTCTGCACATCGTCGGCCTGGACCAAGGCCGCGGAGACCAGCATCATCGGCAGGGCGAAGGCCGCCCCCAAAACGCCGCGCAATAGCCAACTCTTGAACATGGGTCACTCCCTTTCTGTCAGGCCCGCCACGGCGATCACCGGGTTAGCGCCATAGACCGAGCACGTCAAGCACGCCGGCGGCAAGTCGCCGTCCGCGCCGCGAAAAACTTCCCAACAGGGCGGCTGCCCTTCCAGGTGGTAGGCCGGGCAGATCTCCCGCTGTTCCGGGGTGCAGCCGCGCACTTCCCAGCACGGCGCGGCCTTGGCCGCCGGCCGCACCAGACTCTCCCGCTGCCATTGACTATCCAGGTGTTTTAGCCACCAGGCGAACAGGATCGTCAACCCGATGGGCACCCCTAACCGCAGGAAAAACCCGAGGGCGACGACGAATAACATGACACCCTCCTTCGTTCAGGCCAACCACCGGCGCAGCGCCCCGCTCAACACCAGGGTCGCCGCCAACGGCAATGCCAACCGGATCAAGAACAGGCCTGCGATCATCCAGAAGCCGAACATGTTGACCTCCTTGCGTCTCCCGTGGGTGGGAGGCTCAGTCACACTCTAGGCCGGCGCCGCCGCGCCGTAAATGCGGCCGGCGCCCCATCTTTGCGCGCGCGTGAAGATCGGGTGAACGCCCCAAGCGGCATGGGTGATTCACCCCACGTCGGCGGCGGTATTCGGTTGAGAGTGGAGGCCAGCAGGGGGAGCTAACGCTTGTTAGCGGATTGATGAAATCAGTTGGACAAACGCGGAGGCGGGGGGGCCGGCGGTTTCACTAACCGGGCTGGGCCACGAATGACACGTATGACACGCAGGAGGGGGAAGACTCCCGATCCGGGCGCGCTCATTCGTGAAATGCGTGGCCCGGATTAAATGGGAAGCCGATCTAGCGCGCCGCCGGCGCCAGCATGGCATACAGCATGATGCCGGTGGCCACCGCCAGGTTGAGCGAGGTCACCCGGCCCGTCATCGGCAGGCGCACCATCACATCACAATTTGATTCCTGGGCCGGGGTCAGCCCTTCGCGCTCGCTGCCCATCAGCAGAATGGTGGGGCGCGGATAAGCGGCGGCGCGGTAATCCACCGGAGCCGTTTCCGCCGTCCCCACCAGCCGGTAGCCCTGCGGCCGGAACCAGGCCGCCAGTTCCGGGAAGGTGACGCTGACCACGGGCATCCAGAACATGGCCCCCAGGCTGGCGCGCACGGCGTTGGGGTGCGTGGGGTCGGCGCCGCCATCCAGCAGGATCAGGCCGCTGGCGCCGACGGCGTCAATGGTGCGCATCACCGTGCCGATGTTGCCGGGGTCCTGCGGGTTGGCCAGGGCCACCAGCCAGGGATGCTGGGCCGGCGCGAGCGCGGCCAGGGTGAGCGCCGGCCGGCGGACCACCGCTAGCAGGCCCTGCGGGTTGTCCTTGTCGGCCAGGGAGCGGAAGATGTCGGTGGCCAGCGCGTAGCACAGCCGGCCGCGCGCCGCCTGCTCCGCCACCAGGTCGCGCGCGAACACGCTTTTGAGCAGCTCCGGCGCGTAACACACATACTCGATCTGCGCGCCGGCCGAAACCGCCTCGCCCACATGCCGGATGCCTTCCACCACGAACAGCCCGGTCTCATCGCGGATTTTGCGCTGCTGGAGCTGGCGGACCTGTTTGATGTGCGGGTTACGGGGATTGGTAAGCGTGACCATGGTGGCGCCGATTGTACTACCAGCCGCGCCCGGTTTGGGCTAAGATGCCGGGATCACCCCCCTGATTCAAGAGCCGCCCATGCCTATCACCGTTCATCTCCTGGAAACGTTCGAGCCGGAAGTCATGGAACACCTGCGCGCCCGCTTGAGCGCCGCGGTCCAGCTCAGCGCCGGCCCGCAGGTCCCGGCGGACACCGAGCTGCTGGTGGCCAACGCGCCGGACCGCGCCCACCTCACCGCCAGCCCCGCGCTGCGCGCCGTGATCGTGCCGTTCACGGGCGTGCCGGAGCCGCTGCGGGCCTTGCTGCTGGAGTTTCCGGCGCTCAGCCTGCACAACAGCCGCTGGCCCACCATCCCCACCGCCGAGGGCGCGCTGACCTTGCTGCTGGCCGCGGCCAAGTTTGTGGTGCCGGCCGACCGCGCCTTCCGCCAGCATAATTGGGAAATGCGCTATCGGCCCAGCCCGTCCATCCTGCTGGCCGGCAAAACCGTTGCGGTGCTGGGTTTTGGCGCCATTGGGCAGCGGGTGGGCGGGATGTGCCACGGGCTGGGGATGCGCGTGCTGGGCGTGCGCCGCACCGCCGGCCGGCCGCCGGCGCTCGATTACCCGGCCGAGGTCCATCCGGTGAGCGCGCTGCGCGCCGTGCTGCCGCAGGCCCAGGTGCTCATCATCACCCTGCCCCTGACGGCGGAGACCCGTGACTTGATTGGCGCGGAGGAACTGGCCCTGCTGGCCCGGCCGGCCTTCCTGGTCAACGTCGGGCGCGCGGCCGTGATTCAGGAGGCCGCGCTGTATAACGCCCTGCGGGACGGCCCGCTCACGGCCGCCGGCCTGGATGTGTGGTATGCGTACCCCACGGACGCGGCCAGCCGCGCCCACACCCCGCCGGCGCAGTATCCGTTTCACGAGCTCGAGAACGTGGTCCTCAGCCCGCACCGCATCGATCTGGTGCGCGAGCACCATGCGCGCCTGGCCGAGGAACTGGCCCAGACCCTCAACGCCGCCGCGCGCGGCGAGCCGCTGCCCAACCGCGTGGACGTGGCCGCCGGCTACTAAGCGCCCTGTCCGCCCAAGCCCGAGGGACCCGGATTGCCCTTTTTAAGCGCCAGCCTGACCATGACGGTCCAGCGCCATCCGGCGGACGGGGCACGAAACTGCCGCTTGACTCTCCCGTTACCCGAGACTGTATCGTTGGGGTGAAGCTTCGGAAGCGGGGCCGCCAGCGCTGACGGCCCCGCGCAGAAAGAACCGGCATGCTCAAAATCGGGGATTTCTCAAAGCTCAGCCAGGTCTCCATCCAGACCCTGCGCCACTACGACGACCTGGGTCTGCTCCGGCCGGCCGAGGTGGATCGGTTCACCGGCTACCGCTACTACACGGCCAGCCAGTTGCCGCGCCTCAACCGTATCCTGGCGCTCAAAGACCTCGGCTTCGCGCTGGACCAGATCGCGCCGCTGCTGGAGGCGGGTGTTTCGCCCGAACAGCTGCGCGGGATGCTGCGCCTGCGCCAGGCCGAACAGCTGGCGCGGGTGCAGGCGGAGCAAGAACGCCTGGCGCGGGTGCAGGCCCGGCTGAACCAGATCGAACAGGAGAACGCCATGTCCCAATATGAAGTTGTGCTCAAAACCGTCGAACCCCTGCGCGTCGCCGCCGTGCGCGGCATCATCCCCGCCTATAGCCAGCAGGACGCGCTCTGGAGCGAGCTGTATACCTATCTCGGCCGGCGTCAGGCCCAATTCGCCGGCCCGTGTCTGACCATTTACTACGAGGACGGCTATACGGAACGGGATGTGGACGCCGAGGTTTGCCAGCCCATCAGCGGGCCGCTGCCAGCCGGCGACCGCGTCCAGGTCCGCGAGATCCCGGGCGGCACCCTGGCCTGCACCATCCATCACGGTCCGTATGCCACGCTGAGCCGGGCCTATGACGCCCTCATCCGGTGGATGGAAGCCAACGGCTACCGCCTGGCCGGGCCTTCGCGCGACGTTTACCTAGAGGCCAAGGGCGGCGGCAGCCAGACCGATGCCGATTGCGTGACCGAAGTGCAGCTGCCGGTGGAACGGATCGACGCCCGCTAAAAGGACCGCGCCGGCTCAGGAGGCTGACGATGGCTACACTCGACTTCAAGCGCGAGCAAAAAGACCTATACAGCGCTTCGGCCACAGCGCCGGCCCTGGTGACGGTGCCGGCCATGCAGTTCCTGATGATCGACGGGCGCGGCGATCCCAACACCTCGGCCGAGTATCAGGCCGCGGTGGAGGCGCTGTTCGCCGCCGCATACACCATCAAGTTCAAGGTGAAGCGCGGGGCGGCCGGCGTGGATTACGGGGTCTTGCCGCTGGAAGGGCTGTGGTGGGTGGATGATTTGCGCGATCTGGACGACCGCGCCCAGTGGCAGTGGACGATGATGATCCGGCAGCCCCCGCCCGTCACCGCCGCGCTGGTGCGGGCCGCGCTGGCGGAGACGGCGGCCAAGAAGTCGTTGAGCGCGCTGTCCGGCCTGCGGTTTGAGAAGTACGCCGAAGGCCGCGCCGCCCAGATTCTGCACGTCGGCCCGTATGCGGCTGAAAAGCCAACCATCGACAGGCTGCACGCTTTCATTCATGCCAGCGGCTGCCAGCTGCGCGGCCGGCACCATGAGCTCTACCTGAGCGACGCGCGGAAGACCGCGCCGGCCAAGCTCAGGACCATTCTCCGCCAGCCGGTCGAGAAAGCCTGATCTGGGACGCTTGACCCGCGCCCGGCCGTCAGGCCGGCGTCACCTCCAAATAATCCGCCGCGCGCCGCGCCACCATGGGCTGGGCCAGCGCATTCAGCGCCGTGCAGCACTCCAGGTCGGCCTCAAACTGGCGCACCGCCCAGGCCGGCCAGCCGAAATCCCCCGGCCCCGGCTCGATGCGGGTCCGGCCGGCCGCGCGCACGCGTTCCAGGTAGGGGGCCGGATCCGGCCAGGCGCCGCGCAGGCCGGCCGCCAGATACTCGGCGCAGGCCTGGTCTTCGTCCTGGGTGTGGTCGGTGGGCAGCAGGGTCACGGCGGCCTCCCCACCCAGGGCCTGCACGTAGTTCACCGTCGCCGCAGCGTTGACAAAGCTGGCGGCCAGGAGCACTTCGGCGCTGACACTGCGCACCAGACCTTGAGTGCCGGCGCCGGTGCGCTGGATCAGGCGCCGGCCGCGCAAGTCCTGGCCGATCAGGGCCGAGGGTGAATTGCCGAAGTCGAAGCCGGCCGGGGGCAGGCCGTTGACTTCGCCCATCACCAGCGCGGCGGGCCAGCGCGCGCGCCAGCCCAGCGCCTCCGCCACGCCGCCCACCGGCACAATCTGTGCGGCGCCGGCCTTGAACGCGAAGGCGGCCGTGGTAAAGGCGCGGATCACATCAATGACCACGACGACGCCGCGCGCCGCGCCGCAGGTCGTCAGGGTGGCGAAGCGGATTTCCATTTTGACCCTCCTCCGGCCCCGCCGGCCGGGCTGCTGATTGAAGCGTGGATCCAAAAAGGCCCGGCCGCTTCGGACGGCCGGGCCTCACGGGGCTATTTCGCAGAGCGCGGTTTCGGTTTGGCCTTCGCCTTCGCCCGAGGCTTGGGCGCCGGCTTGGTCTTGGGCTTCGCGGCCTTCTTCGTGGCCGGCTTCGTGGCTTTCTTCGCGGCCTTCTTCGCGGCCGGCTTGGCTTTGGCCTTCGTGGCTTTCTTCGTGGCCGGCTTCGTGGCTTTCTTCGCGGCCGGCTTGGTCTTGGGCTTCGCGGCCTTCTTCGTGGCCGGCTTGGCCTTCGTGGCTTTCTTCGCGGCCGGCTTGGCTTTGGCCTTCGTGGCCTTCTTCGCGGCCGGCTTGGCCTTAACAATCACCACCCGCACCTTCTCGCCGTCGAAGGCGTCCTCGGCCGTGGCCGCCCCGTCCGGCCCGCCGCCCGCCGACAGCGCCACGCTGAGCGTCTCGGCCTGGATGTACTCGGCGTGGGTCATCACTGCCGCCGCCAGGCCCGGCGAGGCAATAAAGTACGTGGCGATGCGGTCGGCGATGTCAAAGCCCGCGCTCTTCCGCAGATCCTGCACCCGGCGCACAAACTCGCGCGCCAGGCCCTCGGCGCGCAGGGCCGGCGTGACGGCCGTATCCAGCGCCACCACGTACTCGCCCTCGGCCCGCACCGCGAAACCGGGCTTGGGCTGGGGGGTGATGATCACATCGCCGGCCGTCAGCTCGGCCAGTTGGCCGTCCACATCCAGCGCCAGCTTCTGGCCGGAGCGCAGGATGTTGACGGCGGCCTGCGGGTTGGCGTCGGTCAGCGCGGCGCGCACCTTGGGGAAGAGCGGCCCAAACTTGGGGCCGAGCGCGCGGTTATCGGGCATGAGCTTGTAGGTCACCAGTTCGGCCTCGTCCGCCGCAAACTCCAGCGCCTTGACGT
This sequence comes from Anaerolineales bacterium, assembly GCA_017999235.1. The sequence continues at coordinate 10,571 of JAGOBN010000060.1, forward strand.
TCAGCTCATCCGTGATCAGGGCGCGCATGTGGGAGAGGCGCTCGCGCTGGGCCGGCGGCGCCACCACCACCACCCGTCCCAACGGCTGGCGCACCTTCAGGCTGCCGGCGGCGCGCACCGCATGGCCAAGCGTCACCACCATGCGGGCGGCGCTCATCTCCGCCAGGAGCGTCTCATCCACCAGCGCTTCGTCCACCTCCGGCCAGGCGCAGTGGTGAACGCTTTCCGGCGCCGACGCGTCCACGGCGCGGACCAGGTTCTGGTACATCTGCTCGGTGGCAAACGGCACCATCGGCGCCAGCAGCTTGGTCAGTGTCACCAGCACCTGGTAGAGCGTGCTGTAGGCGGCCTGCTTGTCGGCGTCCGAGTCGCTGACACTTACGGATTTCCAGAAGCGCCGGCGCGAGCGCCGCACGTACCAGTTGCTCAGATCATCCAAGAAAGCTTCCACCGGGGCCGTGGCCTTGTAGATCTGGTAATCGTCCAGGGCGGCGGTGACCTCGGCGATCACCTGCTGCAGAC
>JAGOBN010000673.1 GCA_017999235.1 Anaerolineales bacterium
CCGGCTTCCAGGGTGAGTTCGGCTTCGGCGGTGGAGAGGGCGCTGTCCAGTTCGGCCAGCGTTTCTTCATCACACGCCGTCAGCGGCGCCGCGCACAGCAGGGCAGCCAGCGCTAAAGAGATGAGACGAGCGGGGCGGGTCATAGACTCTCCTGTGTCACTGGCGGGTCAGCGCCCGCCAGCCGATATCCGGGCGATACTGCCGGCCGGCGAAATCCACGCGCGCCACGCCGGCGTAGGCGCGGGCCAGCGCCTGGGGCAGATCCGGCCCCCAGCCGGCCACGGCCAGCACGCGGCCGCCGGCCGTGAGGGTGTGATTATCCACCCGCTGGGTGCCAGCGTGGAAGATCACGGCGTCATCCAAGGGCGCGTCCAGGCCCGTGATCGGCCGGCCCGTGGCATACGCGCCGGGGTAGCCTTCGGCGGCCAGCACCACGCAGGCGGCGGCGCCCGGCCGCCAGCGCACATCGATATCCGCCAGCCGGCCCAGCGCGCAGGCCTCCACCAGGTCCACCAAATCGCTGGCGAGCAGGGGCAGCAGCACCTGGGTCTCCGGGTCGCCAAAGCGGCCATTGAACTCCAATAGCCGCGGCCCGTCCGCGGTCAGCATCAGGCCGGCGTAGAGCACGCCCACAAACGGCCGGCCCTCGGCGCGCAGGCCGTCCACGGCCGGCTGCAAGCAGGTGCGCGTCAGTTCGGCCGCCAGGTCCGGGGGCGCAATCGGCGCCGGCGCGTAGGCGCCCATGCCGCCGGTGTTCGGGCCGTGGTCGCCGGCCAGCAGGCGCTTGTGGTCCTGGGCCGGCGGCATCGCGCGCACCGTGGCGCCGTCCGTGAAGGCCAGGAGCGATATTTCCTCGCCGGTCAGCCGCTCCTCGATGATGACCTCGGCGCCGGCCGCCCCGAAGCCGCGGTCCAGCAGCATCTGGCGCACGGCGGCCTCGGCGTCATCCGCGCACTCCGGCACGATGACGCCCTTGCCGGCCGCCAGGCCCGAGGCCTTGATCACCACCGGATAGTCAATTTTCAGCAAGTGGCGGAGGGCGGCGTCAAAATCCGTAAAGGCGGCGTAGCGCGCGGTGGGCAGCCCGTGGCGGACCATGAAGGCTTTGGCGAAGGCTTTGCTGGCCTCGATCTGGGCCGCGGCCTGGGAGGGGCCAAAGACCGGGATGCCGCCGGCGCGCAGGGCATCCGTCAGGCCGGCCGCCAGCGGCGCCTCCGGGCCGATGATCACCAGGTCCACGCGCTGGTCGCGGGCCAGCGCGGTCAGGCCGCTGACGTCGTCGGCCGGCACCGGCGCGTTGACGATGGGGGCGGCGGCGCCGCCCAGGGACGCAGTGCCGGCGTTGCCGGGCGCCACGATCAGCGCGGCCAGGCGCGGGGACTGCGCCAGCTTCCAGGCCAGGGCGTGTTCCCGGCCGCCGGACCCCACGAGCAGAATCTTCAAGGCGGACATGGTGATTAGGCCAACGATTTCTCGAAGCCGGTCTTGGTCTGGGTGGCGTCCACGTCCAAGGGGTAGACGCCGGTAAAGCAGGCATTGCAGTAGCCGGCCGGCCGGCCGAGGGCGCGCAGCATGCCGTCCAGCGAGAGGAAGTGCAGCGAGTCGGCGTCGATGTAATCGCGGATCTCGTCGATGGTCAGGCGGTGGGCGATGAGCTCCTGATAGGTGCCCATGTCCACGCCCATGAAGCAGGGATGGGCGATGGGCGGACACGTGATCCGCAGATGGACCTCGCGCGCGCCGGCGGCGCGCAGCAGCCGCACCAGCGGGCCGGAGGTGGTGCCGCGCACGATGCTGTCGTCGATGACGATGACGCGCTGGCCGCGCAGATTCTCCTCCAGCGCCAGGAATTTAAGCGCCACGCCCTGTTTGCGGAGCGAGTCGGTGGGCTGGATGAACGTGCGCCCGATATAGCGGTTCTTAATGAAGCCGTCGTTGTAGGGCCGGCCGGCGGTGCGCGCGTAGCCGATGGCGGCCGGCGTCGAGGAATCCGGCACCGGAATCACCAGGTCCGCGTCCACGGGCGCTTCCCGCGCCAGCTCTTCACCCAGGCGCACGCGCACGTTCTGCACGTTCAAGCCGTCCCACTGGCTGTCCGGGCGTGAGAAGTAGATGTGCTCGAAGGTGCAGCGCGCCAGGTGGGCGGCCGGCGGCAGGGCCTGGCGCACGCGCAGGGCGGAATTGCTCAGGCTGACGATCTCGCCCGGCTTGACCTCGCGGATGGCCTCGCAGCCCAGCGTCCGCAAGGCCCCGGTCTCGGAGGCGGCCACATGCCCGCCGCTCGGCAGCCGGCCGACGCTCAGCGGGTGGAAGCCCCACGGGTCCCGCACCGCGTACACCCCGTCGCGGGTCAGCACGGCCAGACAGTACGCCCCGCGCCAGTGCGGCATGGCGGTCTGCAAGCGCTCTTCCCACGTGTCGCCGGGCGCGCCGGCCAGCATCATGGTCATCACCTCGCTGTCCGAGCTGGTGGACAGGCCGATGCCGCGCTCCAGCATGTCGCGGCGCAGTTCAACGGCGTTGACCAGGTTGCCGTTGTGGGCCACGGCCACCGGCCCATGCCGCGTCTCGATCACAAAGGGCTGGGCGTTGCGGGCGTTGGACGAGCCGGTGGTGGAATAACGCGTGTGGCCGATGGCGTAATGGCCTTGCAGCGGCGCCAGATTCTGGGGCGTGAAGACCTGGGAGACCAGGCCTACGTCCTTGTGCAGGCGGATCGTGCGGCCGTCCGCCACGGCGATGCCGGCCGCCTCCTGCCCGCGATGCTGGAGCGCGTACAGGCCAAAAAAGGCCATGCGCGCCACGTCTTCATCGGGGGCGTAGATGCCGATCACGCCGCATTCGTGGCGCGGGCTGTCCGGAGCGAAAGCGAGATTGGGCATACGAGCCTTTCAAGGCGGCTATTGTAATTCAGAGCCGGCTTCTTATTGCGCGCCGCCCGCGCCGGTGGAGCGCTGGGGCGGGCCGGATTTGGTCTAGCGGGCCGGCCTCGGGACCGCCGG
>JAGOBN010000061.1 GCA_017999235.1 Anaerolineales bacterium
GGCTCCAGCGGCAAAGTGCTGGAGACCACGGGCGCGAAGGTGAAGGTCGGCGCGGCGCCGTCTTCCGACGGCCGGATCTCCCACACCAATTGCGGCTCGTACAAGGCGCCGCCGTTGCCCACGGCGCCCACCAGCCGCGCCATCTGCAGCGGCGTCACCAGCACGTCCCCCTGGCCGATGGACAGATTGAGGCTGTCGATGGCGCTCCAGGTCTCGCCGCGCGTCTGCTGCTTCCAATCCGGATCCGGGATCTGGCCGGGCGTCTCGTCAATCTGCCGCTGCGTGGGCTGGCCCAGCCCAAACGCGCGCGCCGTATCGGACAGCCAGCGCGGGTCCCAGTTGTAGAGCGCGTAGCCGACGTGCCAGAACCACGGATTACAGGAGGCCGACAAGCCTTCGGTCAGGGTCAGCGCGCCGTGGCCGCCTTCCTTCCAATCCGTGCGGGTGAAGGCCGGGTCGCTCGTCTCGTTCCATTCACCGGTGCACATGTAGCCGCTGTCGGGCTGGAACAGGCCGGAGGTCAGGCCGGCGGCCATCGTCACAATTTTAAAAACCGAGCCGGCCGGATACGCGGCCTGCGCGGCATGGTTGATCAGCGGCCGGCGCGGATCGCTGAGGACCTGGTTGATCAAAACACCGTTGCGGTTGTAAGGGCTGAAGAGATTGGGGCTGAAGGTCGGCGCGGAGGCCAGCGCCAGCACTTCGCCGGTGTCCCGGTTGAGGACGACGATGGCGCCGGAGAAATCACCCAGCGCAGCCTGGGCGGCGCGCTGCAGATCGAGGTCCAGCGTGGCATACACATCCTGGGCCGGCACCGGCTGGGTGGCCGCCACCATGCGCACAAAGACGTTGTTGGCGTCACGCAGCTGCAGCTGGCCGCCGGCGCGGCCGGCCAGGGCGAGCTCGGCCCAGGCCTCCAGGCCGGCGCGGCCCACGCGCTCGCTGCCGGTGTAGCCGCGCGCCCGGAAATCGGCCAGCTCCTCCGGCTGAATGAAGGTGGTGTAACCGGTGACCGACGCGGCCACGCCGTAGCCGGTGTAAAAGCGGTCGTTATACGGCTGTAAGTAGACGCCTGAAATCTGTTTCAGGACTCCGAAACGCTGGTCAATCTCAGCCACGCTGGCCTCGGCGATGGGCCAGTATTGATCCGGCACGGCGCCGGCGTACAGGTTGACGGCCACGCTGGGCGCCAGGCCCAACAAACGCCCCAAAGCCACGGCGATCGCGTCGCCTTCCGCCGGCAGCTCCTGCGGCACCACGCCGATGGCGTACACATCGGTCTGCTCGGCCAGCGCCACGCCGTGGCGATCCAGAATCCGGCCGCGCTCGGTGGTGAGCGGGACCATCAGAAGCTGCTGGCCGTTGACCAATTCCGGCCAGATGACGGCCGGGCTATAAACCACCCGCCAACGGCCGGCCTCCCGGCGCAGCGGCACGATCACGTCGGCCTCCAACACCCCCACTAGCCCGGTGGCGTAGCGCACTTTCACCGCGGCCTCGGCCGCGTCGCCGGCCTCGGTCACAGCCCCCAGTTCGGCGGTGACCGTGATGACGGTCATCAAGTCCAACTGGCCGCGGTACGCTTGCTCAAAATCCGCCGCGGCGAGGGCCGCCTGGTTCTCGGCGGCCAGATCCGCGTGCATCGCCGCATACTGGCCGGCCTGCCAGGCCTCCAGATAATGCGCGGCCCGGCCGCGCGCGTCCGGTTCCGGCGTGGCGGTGGGGGCCAACGTGGCGGTGGAAGCCGGCGCCGCCGTGGCTTCCAGAGTAGGAGCCGGCGTGCTGGTGAGTTGGCCGCCGCAGGCTGCCAGGAGCAGCACCGCCCCCAGACTCAGCGCGGCCCGCCCCAGAAATCGTCGTGCAACCATAAGGCGAGGCTGTTTGATCATTGAGGCATCATACCATTAGGTTTGCGTCGTCCGGCGCGCCAGTGTTGAGAATTACACCCGCTAAAGCCGTGTATACTTGCGCCTGCGCTCCCCGGCGCAGCGCCCAACCCAGGGCGCACCAGGCTCCGCCGGCGTGAATACCGCACCATGACATATGTTTTGATCGTTGAAGACAATGCCGATATTTTGGCGATCATGGCCGAAATCCTGGTCGCCGAAGGTTACCGCGTCGCCACCGCCCCCAATGGGGCGGAGGCCCTGGAAATCTTCAAGCGCGAGACGCCCGACCTGGTGATCTCGGATATTATGATGCCGCGCCTGGATGGGTTTGGCTTGCTGGAGGCCGTGCGCGCCCATCCCGCCGGCCTGGGGGTGCCATTCTTATTCCTCAGCGCCCGCACCGAGGCGGCGGCCACTTCCCGCGCGCGAAGCCTGGGCGCCGACGATTACATCTTCAAACCCTTTGCGCCGGATGAGCTGCTGGTGGCGATCAAGGCCAAGCTGGAGCGCCGGCGGGCGCTGCAGTTCTTCGACACGCGCAACGCCCATTTGCAGACCGTGCAGATGCTGGCCAATGTCATCGAGGCGCGCGAGAGCTACACGCGCGGCCATGTCGAGCGCGTCCAGCGGTATGCCCTGGATTTGGCGCGGGCGTTGGGCTGGGGGACCGAGGCGCTGGCGGTGTGTGAATATGGCGCGCTCTTGCACGATATCGGCAAGATCGCGGTCTCGCGCGCCATTTTGAACAAGCGTGAGCGCCTGGTGTATTCCGAATGGGCGCTGCTGCGCCGGCACCCGGAGACCGGCGCGCGGATGCTGGAGAACATCCATCATTTGGGCGCCGCCCGCCCGTATGTGGTGTGCCACCATGAGCGCTGGGATGGCAGCGGCTATCCCGCCCGGCTGGCCGGCGCCGCCATCCCGCGCGAGGGCCGCTTGCTGGCGGTCGTGGATGTGTATGATGCCATGACCACGGATCGGCCGTATCGCCGGGCGCTGCCGTCCGAACAGGCCCTGGCGGAGATCCGCCGGCAGAGCGGCCGGCATTTCGACCCGGAGATGGCCGAGATCTTTATCCAACTGCGCGAGCGCGAGCTGGTCAGCCGCGACTGACCCCGCCCGGCGGCGCAGCCACCAAGTTCAGGGCCTCGGAGTGTGAGCATGTCAGAAGCGCCGCTTCGTCCGCCGTGTGAAGTGCGCCGGCTAGGGCGGCTGCCCTATGCCGCGGCCTGGGAACTGCAAAAAACGCTGGCCGGCCAGCGCGCCGCCGATGTGATCCCCGACACCCTGCTCTTATTAGAACACCCGCCCACGTATACCTTTGGGCGTCAGGGGCAAGCCGCCAACCTGCTGTGGGATGAAGCGGCCCTCCACGCCCGTGGTCTGGAAGTAGTCTGGGTAGACCGCGGCGGCGATGTGACTTTTCACGGCCCTGGCCAACTGGTCGGCTATCCCATCCTCAAACTCGGGACGCCGGCCAGCCAGGCTGGCCGTCTGCCGCAGGCTGACTACATCGGCTACGTGCGCCGCCTGGAAGCGATGTTGATCCGCGTGTGCGCGGGGTTCGGGCTGGCGGCCGGCCAAGTGGCCGGCCTGACCGGGGTGTGGATCCAGCCGGACACCGCCTCCCGCTGCGCGGCCTGTCCGCCGGCCGCGCGGCTGGCCCCCTCCAAAATCGCCGCCATCGGCGTCAAGGTGGACGCGCGCGGCATCTCCCAGCATGGTTTCGCGCTCAACGTCGCCCCGGACATGAGCTATTGGGACGGCATCATTGGCTGCGGCCTCAAAGGCCACGCCGCCATCGCCCTGGCGGATTTATTGGAGGCGGCTCCGGCGCTCGACCGCGTGATGGACGAGGTGGTGCGCCACTTTGGCCACGTCTTTAACTACGCGATGGTTGAGCGCGCGGCGGCCGCGCCGTAAGCCCGCGCCGCTGAGCGACGCGTTTTCCCCACCCGAGGTCGGCGGATGAAATATTGTCTCACCGGTGCTACCGGATTTATCGGCGGGCGCGTCGCCCGCCAGCTGGCGGCCGCCGGCCATCAGGTCACGGCCGTGGTCCGCCGCCCGGCCCAGGCCCAGGACCTGGCCGCGGCCGGCATCACGCTGCACCAGGGCGATGTGACCGAGAAAGAGACTTTGCGCGCGCCGATGGCGGGCGCGGACGGCGTCTTTCACATCGCCGGCTGGTACAAGGTGGGCGCCCGGGATAAGCGCGCGGGCGCGCGCATCAACATCCAGGGAACGCAGAACGTGCTGGAAGTGATGCGCGACCTGGGGATCCCCAAAGGCGTGTACACCAGCACACTGGCCGTTAACTCGGACACCCGCGGCCGGCTGGTGGATGAGACCTACCGCTTCGCCGGCCGGCGGCATCTCAGCGAGTACGACCGCACCAAAGCCGCGGCGCACGCGCTGGCCGAGGCGTTCTGCGCCCAGGGTCTGCCGCTGGTCATCGTCCAGCCGGGTCTGGTGTACGGCCCCGGCGACACCAGCAGCGTCCGCACCTCGCTGATTCAATATCTGCGCCGGCAATTGCCGGTGATCCCGCGCCAGGCCGCGTACTCCTGGGGCCATGTGGACGACATCGCGCGCGGCCATGTGCTGGCCATGGAACGGGGCCGGCCGGGGCAAAACTACTTTGTCTGCGGGCCGGCCCACACTTTGGTGGAGGCCTTCCACCTGGCGGCCGAGATCACGGGACAGCCGGCGCCGCCGGCCGCGCCGCCCGCCGTCTTCAAAACCCTGGCGGCGGTGATGAGCGGGCTGGATCACTTCCTGCCGGTGCCGGACAGCTATACCGGCGAGGGCCTGCGGACTATCGCCGGCGTCACCTATATTGGCGACAATGCCAAGGCCCGGCGGGAACTGGGTTGGGAGCCGCGGCCCTTGCGGGAGGGTTGGGCGGAAACCGTGCGGCATGAACTGCGCCTGTTGGGCCGGTCCGCCGCCAAGGAAGGGTGAAATGACCGTCTCGACTTTGAAGCTCCATCCGGAGGGGCCGGCGTTCTCGCGCCTGGTGTTCGGCGCCTGGCGCGCGGCGGAGTGGAACCTCGCGCCGGCCGATTTGTTGGGCCTGGTGGAGGCCGGCGTCGATCTCGGGATCACCACCGTGGATCACGCCGACATCTACGGCGACTACACCTGCGAGGCGCGCTTCGGGGAGGCGCTGGCGCTCAAGCCCGCGCTGCGTGAGCGTCTGCAATTGGTGAGCAAGTGCGGCATCCAGCTGGTCTCCAGCCGCCGGCCCAGCCACACCCGGCACATTTACGACACCAGCCGGGCCCATCTCCTGGCGTCCGTTGAAAATTCCCTGCGCGCCCTGCAGACGGATTACCTGGATCTCCTGCTCATCCACCGGCCCGATCCGCTGCTGGACGCGGACGAGGTGGCGGAGGCGTTCACGGCCTTGCGGCAGGCCGGCCGCGTGCGGCACTTTGGCGTCTCCAACTTCACCCCGGCGCAGTGGGAACTGCTGGCCGCGCGGCTGCCGTTCCCCTTGGTGACCAACCAGGTGGAGGTCTCGGTGCTGCGGCTGACGCCGTTTCTGGATGGGACCTTCGACCAGGCCCAGCGCCTGCGCGCTGCGCCGATGGCGTGGTCGCCGCTGGGAGGCGGCCGGCTGTTTACGGGGCAGGACGCGCGGACCGAACGGGTGCGCGGCGCGCTGAATGAGGTGGGCCGCGCCCTGGGCGGCGCCGCGCTCGATCAGGTGGCCTTGGCCTGGCTGCTGCGCGCGCCGGCCCGGATTGTGCCGGTGCTGGGGACCGGCCAGCGGGCGCGCCTGCAGTCCGCCGCCGCCGCCGAGACCCTTCCGCTCACGCGCGAGCAGTGGTTTGCCATCTGGACCGCCGCCGCCGGCGAAGATATCCCCTGAAACAAAACGGGCGGGGCAATGCCCCGCCCGATCTCGACTAGTCCTGGCCGCCCCCTACGCCGGGCGCAGCACGGCCGCGATCTCCGCGTGGCCGGCCTCCTCCGCCAGCCTCAGCGCCGTTTTCTCCTGCCAGTTTTTCCAGGTCAGATCCGGGCTGGCGTTCGCCACCAGCCAGCGCACCAGCGCCAGATGCCCGCCTTGGGCGGCATGCGCCAGCGCCATGGAGACGCCGGCCCGCGCGCCGCGCGCGTACAGATCGCGCACCAGGTCCGCGTCGCCGCTGAAGGCGGCATGGGCCAGGAGCGGGATGCCGTGGGCGCCGGCCTCGCCGCTGCGCGCCGGGTCTTCGGCCAGCAGGCGCTCCACGTCCACGCGCCGGCCCAGCATGGCGGCGGTGGGGATGGCCAGCGGCGCGCCGTGGGCCAGCAGAAACTCGGCCACCGGCCGGCTGCCCACATGCGCGGCGGCCTGGATGGCGGTTTCCTGGTCGGTCGCGCTCCAGGCATAAGCACAGTTAAGCAGCGCCGGCTGTTCGGCCAGCAGGGCCTGAACCACGGGCAGGTTGCCGTGGCCGGCGATGACAAAGTCGCGGATTTGGTCGAGGGCGGGTTCGGTCATGGGTGCAGCCTCTTGAGCAGGGCTCGACGGCCGGCCTCGGCCAGCGCCGCCACGGCCAGCCCGCGCTCAAAATCGGCGCGGGCGGTGCGGTGTTTGTAGAGCAGTTCGTTGATAAACTGGATGGTGACGCCGGCCGGATGCCGCTCGACCACTGTGACCGGAGCGCCGGCGCGCACGATTCCCTCGCGCAGCACGCGCAGATAGTAGCCGCTCCGCCCGTTGGCGTGGATCCGCTCGATCAGGTCCGGGCGGCCGCGTTTGCCGGCCAGTTTGGAGCAGGGCTGGCGCGGCTGGCTCACCTGCACGCGCACGGCCTCCCCCACTTGCCAGATGTCGCCCAGACATACCTCGGTCTCCAGGGCGCCGGCCACCGTCAAGTTCTCGCTGAAGGCGCCCGGCTCCAGCGGCGCGCCCAGCTCCGCCGCCCAGTCCGCGTAGTGCTCATGCGGATAGACGCAGACTGCTTTGTCCGGCCCGCCGTGGTTCTTGAGGTCCGCCTGGCCGTCGCCGGCGAAGTTCTCGGCGGCCAGCCAGGCCTCCGCCACCGGTGCTTTCTGGCCGCCGGTCTGGACCTCTTTGCCGAAGTACGTGACGGCGGCCGGCCGGCCGACATTGAGAAAGACGATGTGCATAGTTCCAACCCCGTGGCCGTTTTTGCCAGCCGCTTGCCTATTGCGGCTTGTTGCCCAGCACCGCCTCGATGCGCTCCATCACCTCCGGGGTGAGCTTGGCGACCACGTCCAGGGCCCGCATGTTTTCATGCACCTGGCTGACGCGGCTGGCGCCGGTGATGACGGTGCTGACGTTCGGGTTCTTCAGACACCAGGCGAGGGCCAATTGGGCCAACGCACAGCCCAGATCGGCGGCGATCGGCTCCAGCGCCTGGACCTTTTTCAAACGCTCCTGGTCGGTCAGGCGGGCGCGCAGCCATTCGTAGCCGGGCAGGGCGCCGCGGCTGTCCGCGGGAATGCCGGCGCTGTATTTGCCGGTCAGCATGCCGGAGGCCAGCGGGCTAAAAATAGTGGTGCCCAGCCCGATCTCCTTATAGAGCCGGCCATATTCCTTCTCCACCCGGTCGCGCGTGAACAGGTTGTACTGCGGCTGTTCCATCTGCGGCTTGTGCAGGTGATGGCGCTCGGCGATCTGCCAGGCCTGCATGATCTGCTCGGCCCCCCACTCCGACGTCCCCCAATACAGGGCCTTGCCCTGGGTGATGATGTCGTGCATGGCGCGCACGGTCTCTTCGATGGGGGTCTCCGGATCAGGACGATGGCAGAAGACTAGATCCACGTAATCCAGGCCGAAGCGCCGCAGCGAGCCCTCAATGGCCTGCAGCAGATATTTGCGGTTGAGCGTATTCTGCTCGTTGGGGCCGGCGTTCAGCCCCCAGTAGAACTTGGTGGAGACCACGTAGCTGGAGCGGCGCCAGCCGAGGCGCTTCAACGCGGCGCCCATAAGGATTTCTGATTCGCCCGCGGCGTAGCCTTCGGCGTTATCAAAGAAGTTGACGCCGGCGTCATACGCGGCGCGCAGGCAATCCAAGGCGGTGTCTTCCCCGAGTTGGTTCTTGAACGAGACCCACGATCCAAACGACAGTTCGCTGACCTTGAGGCCGGCGCTGCCCAAACGGCGGTAATTCATGCGAGAGTGTCCTTTGCGGATAAATTAAAAACCAGCGGCGGGCTTCAGGCCAGCGTCGGCTGGTGATCGGCGGTGTTCCCCGGTTGAGCGCCACGCACCACCTCGGCCTCGGCGGAGGCGTCCAGGTCCCCCAGCCCGCGCTGCAGGGCCATGCGGTACATCTCGCGCGCAGCGGCCACGGTGGGCAGCGGCACTTCCAGCGCCTCGCCCAGGCGCAGGGCGTAGCTGAGGTCTTTGTGCATCCAGCGCAGGGCGAAATGCACGTCGGTGTATTGGCGGTGAACGACGTTGGCGAGTTTATTCTTGACCATGGGGCTGCTGGCCGCGCCGGTCTGGATGGCCTGCGCCACGGCGGCCACCTCCAGGCCGGCCTGCTCAGCCAGGGCAATTGCCTCGCCCAGGGCGGCCAGGTGCACGGCCCCCATCATGTTGTTGATGAGTTTATAGACGCCGCCGGCGGTGGGCGGGCCGAGCCGGATGACGGTGCTGGCGCAGGCTTGCAGGACGGGCAGGGCGGCCGCAAAGGTCTCGGGCTCGCCGCCGGCGTAGATCGTCAGCGTGCCGCCGGCCGCCGCCTGTTTGCTGCCAAAGAGCGGCGCGTCCAGCGCTTGCAGGCCGCGCGCCCAGGCTTGGGCGTACCATTCCGTGAGCCACTCCAGCGACAGCGTGGCGCACTCCACGGCCAGCTGGCCGGGGCGCGCGCTGGACAGCGCGCCGGCCTCGCCCAGCCAGATGGCGCGCGAGGCGGTGTCATCGGCCACCACGCTGATCAGCACGTCGGCGGCTTCGGCCGCGGCGCGCGGCGTCTCGGCCCACTGCGCGCCCTGCGCCAGCAGCGGCTGGGCTTTGGCCCGGCTGCGGTTGTAGACGGTCACCGGGAAACCGGCCTTAAGGATATTGTGGGCGAGGCCGGCGCCCATTGTGCCTAAACCCAGGATCGCCACGCGTTGCATGCGGATTCCTTTCAGGGATGCTCAAACGCAGGGGAGGCGAAAATTATAACGCCTCAGCCGCGGCCGCCCGGCGGAATCCGCGGCCGCAGCTCAAAGCCGGCGGCCCCGCCCAGCAGCCCGCCCAGGCCGGCGGCGCGTACGGCCAACACCCGGCTGGAGGCAAAGAAGGGGAAATCAAAGTTAACCGGGTCGCCGGCCTGCTTATCCGGCATGGGCATCAACCGCGCCGTCAACGGCTTATCCAGCCGCAGCGCCAGGGCGGCCACATCCACCAGAATCCCGGCCAGGGCGTCGGCCGAGAGATCGCCGGGCAGCGGCACGGTATCCAGGCCGGTGCCGCAGACGGCCGAATACAGCAAGAGATCATTCACAGACAGCCAGCCCTCGGCGGCCCGGGCCGCCAGCACGGCGTCCTCCAAAACCGGCAGGAACAAACCAGAAAACCCCGTGCGCTTGAACTCCGCCCGGTCCAGGGCTTCGGTCAAAAAAGCTGCCGCCGCCAGCGCGCCCGGCTCCCCCACCCGCGCGCCGGTTAAGCGCTCCAGCGCGCTGCCCAACGAGCGCGCCTCTTCCGGGAACGGCGCGAAGGAAAAATCCAGGCCGGTGAAGGCGAGATCCAGGCGGCCGGCTGCCTTCTTCACCAGGCTGGTCAGCCGCTGGCCTTCGGCCTCCAGCGCGGCCACTAGCCGGGCGCGCGCCTCCGCCAGCGTCTCGGCTTCCGCGCAGGCGCGCACGGCCAGGTCGGCGGATTCCAAACCCAACGCCACCGCCAGCGGCCCGCCGCCGTGATAGGCGGCCGGCAGGAACGGGACGCCGGCCGGCACATTCGCCAGGGCCGCAAAGCGCAGGTTCCCCAAGCCGTCCGGGCGCAGGGCCGCGCAGCGGCGGATAATCTCGGCGCACACCCGAATGGCGGAGACGTTCACCCCGCCGGCGGAGTCCGCGATGACGGCCGCGGCGAAAATATTCTCCGTGGCGCCAATCACCTCCGGAATGACATGATAAAACTCCGGAGCATCGCTGGGCCGCGCCGGCCCAATACTGGCGTAATCCAGGCTGTGCACAAAGCACAGGTCCTCCAGCGCCTGGGCGTACGCCATCGCCTTCTCGGGCCGGCCGCCGACGACGTCCGCGCAGGGCGGGCCGGCCAGGCGCGTGGTCTGCACCTGGTAACCGGCGTCTTGCAGCGCTTGCTTGAGGGCGGCCGCGGCTTGGCCGGCGGCGGCCAAACGCTCGGCGGAGAGCGGGAACTCCGGGTCGCAAAACAGGGTAATGGTGCGAATGTTCATGGAAATCAAGACGCCATTATAAAGGGCTGGGTTTTAGGCAACCCGCGTATCGAAAGTGTAACCTAAAAGCGCCCGCGGCCGCTCAGGGGGCGGGCGCCAGGGCCGCCAGCACCGGCCGGCCGGCGGCTTCGGGCGGCAGGGTCAGGCCCAAGAGATAGGCGAGGGTCGCGGCCGTGTCTACGATGTTGACCGGATCAGACAGGGCCGCATTGACGCGCACCCCCGGGCCGGCGATGATCCATGGAATTGTCAGGTCCTCGGGGATGCGCCGGCCGTGGGTGAAATCCAGGCCGCCGTGATCGGCGGTGACCAGGACCACCGTGTCGGCCGGCAGGGCGGCCAGCAAACGCCCAAGCGCGGCGTCGGTGCGGGAAAGTTGAAAGACGTACACCGGGGACATCCAGCCGGTGAGATGACCAAAGTAATCGGGGTTGGGGAGATGGACCCCCAACACGTCCACGCCGGCGGCCGCTTGCCGCAGCGCCTCGTCCACCACCTCCGGGTCGCCGCCGCGCGCGAAGGTGTACACATCCAGCGCTTCCGGGGTATTAAAGTGCGCGAACTTTTCTTTGCCCGCAATGAGCGCCGTGCGGAGGCCGGCGGCGTGGGCCAGGCCAAAGAACGTGGTGGCCGTGATCACCCCGCGCGCCGGCGCGTAGTCATTCCAGGTGACGCCGTGGGTCTCCGGCAGCTGGCCCGTAAACATGGAGGTGTGGGCCGGCAGCGTGGCCGGCGGATAGATCGTCTGCGCTTGAAACGTGTAGCTCCCGCGCTGCGCCAGCGCCAGCAGATTGGGC
>JAGOBN010000062.1 GCA_017999235.1 Anaerolineales bacterium
CCGGCGGCCAGCGCCAAACACCCCAGCCCCAGCGCCCCCCAGATAACCGCCGGCCCCAGCGGCGCGTCGTCCGCCGGACGCGCGCCCGCGCCGGGCTGGGCGCCAAAGGTCAGCTCGTGCCGCGCGCCGGCTTGCGCCGGGAGCTGGATCGAGGTGGCCGTCGTGGCGTTGTAGCCCGGCGGCGCGATGACGGTGACGGTGTAAGCGCCGGCGGACAAATCCGTAAAACAATGGGCGGCGGTCTCATTCGGCTGGGTGGTGTACGCGTGCAGCACCGCGCCGGTGCCGGCGTCCAGGATCAGCAACTGCCCGCCGCCGATGACGCCCTCGGCCAGGCCCGGCAGGCCGTTGCCGTTGAGATCGGTATACAGCAGAACGCAGATCTCCACGGGGCCGGCGACCGCCAGGGTCGGGGTCGCGGTGGGCGGCGGGGAGGTGGGCGCGGCGGCCGGCCCGCGGGTGGCGGCGGCTTCCGGGAGGCCGGCGTCGAGGAGCGGCACGGCGCCTAGATCGCCGGCCACCTGGCCGACCGTTGCCAGAATCCAGGTGCCTTTGACCGCGCGGGGATAGTCAATCCGCAGCCAGGTATTGTTGGCGGTGCGGGCGGTGATAACATACACTTCACCCTGGAAGACCGAATACGTGGCCGGCGCCTCCGGGCTGGGCGCGGCGCGCAGGAAGGCGCTGGCGGCCGTGATCGTGAAGGTGGCGGGCTCATCCGCCTGCGCCTGCGCCGCCCCCGGCCTCCCGGCGCAGAGCAGAGTCAGCCAGCCGACAAGTAACAAGAGCGCGGCGCGCCGGAACATGCTTGGTCTCTCACTGGGGTGATCAGAATAAACGGACGGTCTGCGTCGGCGGGTCTTGGCGCCGGCCGGCCGCGTTAGGCTACCACTAATCCGCCGGGATCGGAATAGCCGGCGGCCGTCTTATCCCGGAGGTCGCGCATGTTAGTGGACGACTACGTTTTGACGGTGTTCACCCCGCCCTGCTCGCCGGAGTCCGTGACGTATACCGCCACCGCCGCGCTGACGGCCGACCTCACGGCGGTGCTGCCCTACCTCAACGCGGTCCTGCGCGGCGCGGTCTATCAGCCGGCCGCCCCCGCGCTCACCTGGCGGCACGGCCGCCACTACATCGCCCTTCACCCGCACGAGATCGCGGCCAGCAATATTGAAGACCGGGACGGCGCGCGCCGGGAGATGGAGAGCCTGATCCAGCTCATCAACACCACCTGGGAGCGGCGGGCCGAGATTACGCCCGATGCCGCCACCTATCAGCGGCCGACGCCGCTGGCCGTCTTCCGCCTGCTGCCGGGCACCAACTGCCGGCGGTGCGGCGCGCAGACCTGCTTCAACTTCGCCCTGAAACTCACCGCCGGCCAGGCCGCGCCGGAAGACTGCCCGCCGCTCGCCGACGCCGAACACGCTGAAAAAGCGGCGGCCGTGCGGACCCTGCTGAGCGGCCTGGCGAGCGGCCGCGTCCCCAAGCTGGAGGCCGGAAAATGAGCGCCGGCGCCTCCACCCCCGCTTCCTCCGGCGGACCCATGAACCTGGAAGACCTCTACAACTACCTCAAAGTGGACGAGACGCTGATCACCAGCGGCCAGCCCACCGCCGAGCAGCTGCGCGCCGTGGCGGCGGAGGGGTTTAGCGCCGTCATCAATCTGGCGCCGGCGCCGGCCGCCCTGGACGAAGCCGGGCTGGTGCGCGCGCTTGGCTTGACCTATGTGCATATCCCCGTGGCCTGGGACCATCCCCAGGCGGGCGATTTCGCCGCCTTTGAGGCCGCGCTGGCGCACCGGCCGGCCGGCAAAATCCTGATCCATTGCCAGGCCAATTACCGGGTGACGGCCTTCTATGCGCTTTACGCGCAGAAGCATCTGGGCTGGTCGGAAGCCCAGGCCGAGGAATTCCGCGCCGCGATCTGGGGCGGCACCGCTGACTACCCCGTCTGGGATGAGTTCCTGGCCGACCAGCGGGCGCAGATCACGGCCCCGCGCTAACCGGCCGGCGCGCCCCAGCGCAACACTTCCGCCCATACCAATCGCCGGTAACCGCCTCTGATGCTATCCGACTCGCAGCGCAACGTCCTTCTGATTATTCTGGCCGCCATCCTCTGGAGCAGCAGCGGCCTGCTGGTCAAGGTCATCACCTGGTCGCCGTTGGCGATCCTGGGGGCGCGCAGCCTCATCGCCAGCGGCGTTTTCCTGCTCTACCTCCGGCGCTGGCCACGGCGGATCACGCGCTGGCAGATGGCGGGCGCGGCCGGCTACCTGGGCGCGCAGTTCTTCTTCATCACGGCCACCAAACTGACCACGGCCGCCAACGCGATCTTTCTCCAATACACGGCCCCGGTCTATGTCAGCGTGCTGGCTTACTGGCTGCTGGGCGAGCGCCCGCACCGGGCGGATTGGCTGACCATGGCCGTGATCTTTGTTGGGCTGGGGCTGTTCTTCGGCGACCAGCTGAGTCTGACCGGCGCCCTGGGGAACGGGGCCGCTATCCTGAGCGGGGTGGCGATGGCGTTGATGACAGTGAGCCTGCGCGCCCAGAAGAGCGGCACGCCGGCGGAGACCATCCTGATCGGCAATCTGCTCGGGACAGTCCTGGCGCTGCCGGCCGCCCTGCAGGAAACCTGGTCGCCGCCCAATGTGGCGATCCTGCTCTATCTCGGGCTGTTCCAGATCGGCCTGTCGTTCATTCTGTACTCGGTCGCCATCCGCCGCGTGCCGGCGCTGCAGGCTACCCTGCTGTCCACGCTTGAGCCGATCCTCAATCCAGTGTGGGTGTTCCTGGCCCTGGGCGAGACGCCGGGGCCGCTGGCCCTGCTCGGCGGGGCGCTGGTGCTGGCGGCCGTGGCCGCCCGCGCCGCCAGCCGCGGCTCCCCGGCCTCACCCGCAGAGGCGGCCCTTTAAAAAATTCCCGGCCGGGGTTCCCCCTCACCCGGCCGGGCGCGGTCTGACCACTCCCCAGGCTCCATTCAGCCGGCGCCCGCGTACTGCTGGGCGGCGGCGTGCAGTTCCCGCGCCACCTCCCGCCGCAGGCCGGCCGGCGCCAGCACTTCCGCGCCGGCGCCATACTGCATCACCCAGCGCTTCACTTCCCCCAGCCCGCCCACCGCCATCCGCAGGATCACGCCGCCGTCTGGCTGCTCTTCCAGCGGCGCCTGGCTGGCATGCCAGCGCCGCTCACGGATGTAGCGGGCCGGCTCCGGCCCAAACCGGATGGCCACCGCCTGGGCCTCGCCGCCGCGCTCGTTCTGAAACGCCGTCTCCATGTGCTGCCGGGCCGAAAAACCCGGCACCCGCTCAAACCGCTCGCCCAGCACGTGCCACTGCCCAATCCGGCCGGCGTGGAAGTTCCGCATCTCCTGCCGCAGCTGGTCAAACGCAAACAGGTACCAGTCCCCGCGCATGTTGTAGAGGTGATGCGGATGCACGGTCCGCTCGTTCCATTCATCCCGGCTGGCCGTGTAGTACGTCATCTTGACCGGATGCTGCTCGCGGATGGCGCGCTGGAGATCCATCAGCACCTCCGGGCCGACCGTGGGCGACTCCGGGGCCGCGATGGTGTAGGTGGCGCTCAACTGATCCAGGCTCACCTGGATGTGATCGCCCAGGCTGGCGGCCAGCTTGCCCACGGCCGAGCGCAGGGGGGTCTCAAACGCGGTCCCCAAGTAGCGGCGCGTCACATCCACGCTCAGGAAGAAAGCCAGCAATTCGCCTTCGGTGGCGAACATGCCCGGCAGCACCCAGGTCTTGTCGGTGTAGCACCAGCCGCCGCGTTCGCGGTCGAGGGTGATGGGCGCGCCCAGCCGTTCGACCATGAAGCGTTTGTCGCTGTAGATGACGCGCTTGCTCACCTCCAGCTGCGCCGCGATGCGTTCGGCGTTGGGGTAGAGATCAGCGCGGAGCTGCCGGTCGATCTCGAGCAGGCGCTCGAGCTGCTGCCGTTGCGACATAGTCCCTCCTGATGTCCGTACTTTAGCAAAAGCGAGTGCGCCCAGTGTTCACTCGCGCGGCGCCAGCGCGGTTAAACCCATGTGTCGGGGAGTTGGGCCAAAAAAACAGAACGGGCGTGCGCGGCGCGCCGGGCGTCTTTCACTGCCCTGAGCTTAGCGCGGAGGGCGCGGCCGCGCCTGCGGGAAATCCCGCAGCTGGCCGCCGGCCGCGCTCAGCCGGCGGCGGGATCGGTGGCGTAGTACAGATGCAGCAGCGCCACCAGTTGGGCGCGGGAGACCGCGGGCAAGCCCCAGTGGCCGGCCGCTTTTGCGTAAGCTTCCCCCAGGTGGCGCTCCACTGTGCGCGGTGAGAGCGAGAGCTGGGCCGCGATGGCGTGATCGCTCGCCCCGTGCTGCACCAGCACGGCCACCACCCGGCGCTCGCCGGCCGTCAGCGCGGTCTGCACAAAGGCGCGGGCGGTCTGAAGGGCTTGGCGCCGGCGCAGGGCGCGCTGACGCTCGACCGCCTGAAAGGGGTCGTCCACCTGGCTGAGGTCAGTCAGCATCGGGGCGATGTGGCTCCAGCGCATCACCGGGACCGCCACCAGCCGGGCGTCGTCGGCGGGCGCGGGATGCAGCCGGGCCTCCGCCAGGAACGGGCCGCCGGCCAGGACATACCACAGCGCGTCGGCGTCGTCGAAGAGCAATTGGGCCGCGGCCATGGCGTACACGGCCAGGATTTTGCGCCCGCCCATCACGCTCACATGGACCTCGCGGCCGGCGCGTTTGGCGGCCAGCACCGCCTGATAAACGGCGCGGAAAGCGGCGTCAGCATCCGCCGGCTCGCCGTCAGCGTCAGTCGGACTCCACGGCCCGCCGATGGGCGCCAGGGTGAGCGGCACATCTCGGTAGGGCGCGTAGGCCGCGAACTCGCGGCTCACCGCGTCCACGGCGGCCTGCACCGCCGGGTCGCCGGCGATGTGCAGGACCGTAACCGCGTGCGGGCGCTGGCCGGCGGCGGCCAGTAGGTCCAGGCTGGTGGTGACGACCTGAGGCTTGTGTCCGAGCGTGGCGATCAGGGTGCGGGCCGGCGCGTTATAAGCGGGCATTCGGGGAGTATAACGCGGCCGGCTCCGGGCCGAGACTCTGGGCCAGGCTTTGCGCGGGGTGCTGGGCCAGGCGGCCCGCGCCGGCGGCGATCTGGCTGCGGCACGAGATGCCGGCCGCGATGATCACCGTCTCCGGCGCGGCGGCGCGCACGGCCGGCAGCAGCCGGTCCTCGCCGATCCGCATCGACACGGCGTAGTGTTCGGCCTCATAGCCAAAGGCGCCGGCCAGGCCGCAGCAGCCCGCGTCGATGGCGCGCACGTCGGCCCCGGTGAGGCGCAGCGCGCGCAGCAGCGGCCCCAGGCCGGTGAGCGCCTTCTGATAACAGTGGCCGTGGACGGCCAGCGTCCGCCCCGCTAACCCGCCGGCCAGCAGCGGCCGATAGCGTTCCGCGGCGCGGTCCACAAACTCTTCCAACAGCAGCGCCTGCCGCGCCACCGCCTGGGCGTCCGGATCGCCGGGCAGAAAATCCAGGTATTCATCGCGCAGCGTCAGCAAGCAGGAAGGCTCCAGGCCCACAATCGGCATCCCGCGCTGGGCAAACGGGGCCAGCACCGCCACATTCCGCCGGGCGTGCACGCGCGCCTCGGCCAGCAGACCTTTGGATATCAAGGGCCGGCCGCAGCACACCTTGGGCGCCAACACCGGCTCATAGCCGGCGGCCCGCAGGACCCGCACCGCCGCCAAGCCCACCTCCGGCGCCTGATACTGGGTGTAGGTGTCATCGAAGAGCACCACTGGGCGGCCGCCGGCCCGCGGCTCAAACTGCGCCCGGAAAGTCCGGCGGGCAAACTTTGGCAGCGGCCGCTGAGCCGCGATCCCCAGCAGCCGTTCACCCAGCCAGCGCGCGGCCGGCGCCGCCAGCAGCGCGTTCACCAGCCCGGCGGCCGGCTGCGCCAGCCGGGACACCAGCGCGATCTGGCCGAAGAGCCGGCTGCGCAGCGGGACCCCATGCTGGGCCTGGTAGTGCGCCAGGAACTCATATTTGAGCTTGGCCATATCCACGGCCGACGGACACTCGGCTTTACAGGCCTTGCACTCCAGACACAGGTCCAACACCGCGTGCAGGCGCGCCGAGGTCAGGGCCTCCGGCGGCAGCGCCCCAGACAGCGCGGCCCGCAGCGCGTTGGCGCGCCCACGCGTGGAATGCTCCTCGTCGCGCGTGGCTTGGAAGGAGGGACACATCGCGCCGCCGGCCTGGCGGCAGGCGCCGGCGCCGTTGCACTGCTCCACCGCGCCCGCGAAACCGCCTTCCCGGCTGAAGTCCAGCATGGTGGCCAGCGTGCGCGCCTGATACCGCGGCCCGTAGCGCAGGTGCTCGGTGAGCGCCGGCGCGGCCACAATCTTGCCGGGATTGAGCAGGCCGCGCGGGTCGAACAAGTCTTTGACCGCGCCCAACGCCGCGTAGACCGCGGGGCCAAACAGCTCGGCATTCCAGGCCGAGCGCGCCAGCCCATCGCCGTGCTCGCCCGACATCGCCCCACCCAGCCGCCGCACCGCCGCGCATACCGCGCCGGCGATCCGGCGCATGCGCGCCACGTCAGCGGCCTGTTTGAGATTCAGCAGCGGCCGGATGTGCAGACAGCCGGCGGAGGCATGGCCGTAGAAAGCCGCGCCCGTCACGGCCTCGGCCGCGAAAATGCGCTCAATCTCGCCGATCAGCTCGCCCAGCCGTTCCACCGGCGCGCTGACATCCTCCATGAACGCGGCCGGCTTGGCGTCACCGCGCACCGACATCAGCAGCCCCAGGCCGGCCTTCCGCACACCCCAGACCGCGGCCTGGTCTTCCGCGCTGAGCGCGCGCGTGCTGGCCGGCGCCAAACGCCGGGCCTCCAGCGCTGCGATCTGAGCCACCACTTCGGCTGCGTTCGCGCCCGTGTACTCCACCGCCAGCACCGCCGCCGGCCGGCCGACCACCCACCCCAGCAGATGGGCATAGCCGGGCGCCGCCCGCGTCACGTCGATCAAGCGTTGATCGAGCAGCTCGACGGCCGCCGGCCCCGTCTCCAGCACCGCCCGCGTCGCGTCGGCGGCCTGGCGGATTGATTCAAACTGCAGGAGGCTCAGGCCGGTGCAGGCCGGACGCGGCACCAGCCGGAGCTTGGCCCGCGCGATCACGGCCAGCGTCCCCTCCGAGCCGGCCAGCAGGCGGTGGAGGTGGCCGGGGCCGGCGTCGGGGTAAGGGCGGTCGCCCCAGCCGGCCGGCCGCGTCGCGCTGAAGCCGTGCGGGGCGAGCAGATCATTGAGCCGATAGCCCGAGACACTGCGCCAAGTGTGCGGATACGCGGCGCGGATCGCGTCGGCGTGCGCGGCCACGATGGCGCCCACCCCGGCCGCCAGATCGGCCGGCGCCTGATCCGGCGCCAGGGTCACCGCGCGGCCATCGGCCAGGATGACGTCGGCCGCCAGGAGCTGGTCGCTGGTCAGGCCGTAGCACAGCGAGTGCGCGCCGGTGGCGTTGCAGGCCACCATCCCGCCCACCGTGGCGCGGTCGGAGGACGACGGCGCGCAGCCATAGTCCAGCCCGTGCGGCCGGGCGGCCTGGGTGAGCGCGTCACACACCACGCCGGCCGCGGCCCAGGCCCAGCCCTCTTCCACATTCAGGTCCAGGCTGGTCAGATGCCGTGAGCAATCCAGCACCAGGCCGCGGCCCACCGCCCCGCCGGCCAGACCGCTGCCGCCGCCGCGGGAAATCACCGGCACGCCGTGCTGGGCGCAGACCTGAACCGCCGCCTGCAGGTCCGCGGCCGTGCGCGGAAAGGCCACGCCCAGCGGCGCAATCTGATAAATACTGGCGTCGGTGGCGTACAGCGCGCGCGCGAGCGCGTCAAAGCGCAGCTCGCCCGTAAACTGCCGGGCCAGGTCGTTGACCAAGTCGGGCGGGGGCGGAGCCGGTGTCAAAGCGCGCCGACCATGGGTACGTTAACGGTGGGGGATCAGGCCGGCCTCACCGCTGGGGCCGGCCGCCTGAGGCGGGGCGCGGTTTCTTCTTCGGTTTGGCCGCGGCGCGTTCCAGGCTTTCCTGCACCCGGAACTTCACGATCTGACTGATCAGGCGGTAGGGCAGCGGCCGATCCAGGGGGAACTGCACGGAGCCTTTGGCGCCGGCATAGCCGGCCAGCTCGGCCTTGAATTTCTCAATCCCGGTCGGCGTCGGATAAAACCCGATATGCCGTTGGAAGGCGGCGAAATGCACCAGGTTGCCGCCGTTCAGCGTAAAGGTCGGGATTTGATATTTGATGGTCTCTTGCGCGGCCGGCGCCGCCTTGCGGATCGTCGCCCGGACCTTCTCCAGGAGCACTTGCACCTCCGGCGGAAAACCGGCGATGTATTCCGCGATCGTAGTTGGGGCGCTTGGTTTGGCTGGCATGTGAGTCCTCGCTTTGGTTTCTCAGGGCCGCGAATACGCCGCCCGGCGCTACGCCCCCGCCCGGCGGCGGTGCAAGCCCCAGGCGCGCGTCACCGGCAGGGTGAACAAAATGCCGGTGTCCGGTTCAGCCAGCGGCCCGGTGATGGCCTCAGTGGCGGCCACCAGGGCGTCCAGATCAAAACCGTCCGGCACCACCGCGAAGAGCGTCCGGTTGGTCTCTTCGCGCGTCCGCAGCAAACTGGAGAGTGACGGCATCAGCGGCAGATCGTCGCGCAGAACTTGCGCGCCCAGTTCGCGGCCCAGGCCGGCGCTGTCCAGCAGGGTAGCCCCCGGGACCCCGGCCGCCAGCCAGGCCGTTAACACGTCATCCACCTTGCCCGCGTCATCCAGCACCAGCACCACTAACTCAGGCATGTTCACGCTCCTGTCGGGAAAAAACCAGCCGCAGCAGCGGCGGCGTGGCCAGCGTCGTCACCAGCACCATCAGCACCACGGCCGTGAAGCCCGAGGCGTCCAGCACGCCGGCGCCCACGCCCACCGAGGCCACAATCAGGCCGACCTCGCCGCGCGAGACCATGCCCACCCCCACCCGCAGCGCCGCCGGCCAGGCCATCCCGCCCAGGCGCGCCCCGCCGCCGGCCCCCAGCACCTTGGAGGCGATCGCCACCACGCAGATGACGGCCACCAAACCGAAATCGCCGGCGCTCAGGGTGCGCGCATCGGCGCGCAGGCCGAGGCTCACCAGGAACAGCGGCACAAAAAAGGCGAACGCGATCGCGCGCAGACCGCGCTCGATCTTCTCCTTGGAGGCGCTGCCAGACAGCGCCACCCCGGCAATAAACGCGCCGGTAATGGCGGCCACCCCGCCGACCACCTCCGAGGCCCAGGCGAACAACAGGATCACAATGATCACCAGCGAGATGACGGGCTCGCTGATAGGCAGGCGCCGGCCCTCCAGCCAGTGGACCAGCCGGGGCAGCAGCCAGCTCCCCAGCAGGTAAGCCCCGGCCAGAAAAAGCAGCATCCGGACAAAAATCCAGATCAAGGCCAGCGGCCCGCCCTCGCCATCCCCCAGCACCAGCGCCAGAAAGACCGAGAGCGCGCCGATGGCCAGCACGTCATCCACCACCGCCGCGCCCAGCAGGGTCAGGCCTTCCCGGCTGCGCAGGCGGCCCAGCTCCATCAAGGTCTGGGCCGAGATGCTCACCGAGGTCGCGGCCATGACCAGGCCCAGGAACATCGCCTGGGTCACATCATAGCCAAAGGGCAGCAAGACGGCCAGACCCAACCCAATCGGCGCGACGACGCCGAGAATGCCGGCCAGCACCGCCGGCCGGCCGGCGCGCATCAAATCCGCGAGCTGGATCTCCAGGCCGGCGCTGAACATCAGGAAGATCACGCCCAGTTCGCCAAATTCGTAGAGCGCGTCCACGACGTGGGCCTGGGCAAAGTACGGCAGCCCAAAGACGTTCAAAATCGACGGCCCCAGCACCAGGCCGGCCAGCAGCTTGCCCAGCACCACCGGCTGGCCCAGCCGGCCGGACAGCCAGCCGGCCAGCTTGGCCGTGGTCAGCGCCAGCGCCAGCGCCGCAAGTAACGGTAAGAACATCGCCTGCTCCTCTTTTATCCGCCTCCGGAGGACTTCCCCGGTGAGTGCACGGCCACCCCGCGCGTAGAAAACAAAAGGAGACAGCTTTGACTGTCTCCTCCAAGAATCCGGGTACGCGGAGCCGGAACGCCTCAATTGGGGTGGGGTAGATCGTTCGCTGGGCGACTGTACCAGAATCTCAATCGCGGGTCAACGACGGCGCGGCGATCACAGACAAATGATCAACTACTAAGCTATATATGTTGACAGCTATATATCTATATACTAATATACCTTGGAGATTTTTAGGGAGCTTAGCATGCCACTTGCTCACGCCATCCTGGCCTCGCTCGACCTTCAGCCGATGACCGGGTACGACCTGAAGAAGTTCTTCAACCACTCGGTGGGACATTTCTGGTCAACCACCCAAAGCCACATCTACAAAGCGTTGGATGACCTGGAGCGGCAGGGGTGGGCGGAGAAGACCATCATCGCCCAGACCGACAAGCCCAACCGCAAGCAGTATGCCATCACGGAGACGGGGCGTGCCGAACTACGCCGCTGGCTGACCACGCCCCTGCCGCCGGCGCCGGTGCGGGAGGCCTGGCTGATCCAGTTGTTCTTCTCGCATACCAGCACGGACGAGGAAATCGCCGCCCTCATCGAGGCGCGCGGCCAGACCATCCGGGAGATCGTGGGGCGGTACCAATCCCAGACCGAAGCCGCGCTGCCGCCGGCCCTGCCGCCCGGGCTGGAGCGCGCTCGCGCGCTGTGGCAGATCACGCTGGATTACGGCCTGGCCTTCTATGAGTTCGAAGCGCGCTGGAACGAAGCCATGCTGCGGCGCGTGCAGACCCTGCCGGCGGCGGGCCGGTAATTGACCCTGTGACCCAAGGAGCACCGAATGAGTCTTGCCCTCCCTAACCGGCGCCGGATCGTCCGTAACGTGATCATCTTCTCCGGGGTGGCTGTGGGGGGCGGCTTCTTGGGCCTCGCCCTGGACCGGCTCGAACCGCCGGCCGACCCCATGCAAGGCCTGGGCGCCCTGCTGTGGCTGAT
>JAGOBN010000674.1 GCA_017999235.1 Anaerolineales bacterium
GAGCAGGCCGGCCAGCGCGGCGCCCGCGTCGCTAAACACGGCGTTGATCCTTGAGGTACAGGCTGCCGCCGCGCGCCTTGGCGAAGTGCTTCAGCTCGGCGCCCAGCTCGCCCACTTCCCAGTGGCTGGTGATGGGGCGCAGTTCATTGTGGACGATGGCGATGACGACGCTGAGCAGCGGGAACTTGCGCAGCATGCCCTGGCGGTCTTTGGCGGTGAGGTAGCCGCGATGCCGGTCGGCGGGCGTGTATAGTTCGGGCGCCTGCCGGTCAAAATCGGTGATGATACGCTGGGCGATCAACTCCGCATTGGGGGGCGTGGTGATGACCACGAAATCGTCGCCGCCCACATGGCCCACCAGGTCGCCGGGGTCGCCGGCCTCGGCCGCGGCCGTGCTGATGAGGCCGGCCAGCAGCCGGATGGCCTCATCGCCGGCCGGGAAGCCGTAGACATCGTTATAGGACTTGAAGTTATTCAGATCGATATACAGGACGGCGAAGGGGCTGCCGGCCGCCTCGGTGACGCGGCGGATTTCGCGCTCGATGATCAGGTTGCCGGCCAGCCCGGTGAGCGGGTTGAGGGCGGGCTTGAGGTGGGCGCGGCGGATGTGGGCGCGGACGCGGGCCACCAGTTCGCGGTAATCAATAGGCTGGACCAGCACATCGTCGGCGCCGCCGTCCAGGGCCTCCAGGATGGCGGCCATGCGCGGCTGGCTGGCGAACAGGATTAACGGGATGTGGCGGGTGCGGTTTTCCTCCGCCAGCCGCTGGCACACGCGCAGGCCGCTCATATCCGGCAGGAGCGCGCCGCAGATCACCAGGGCCGGCGGCTGTTGGAAAGCCAGCCGCACGCCGTCGGCGCCCCCCCGCGCCACCTGCACGTGGAAGCCGGCCCGCTCCAGATGGACGCGCATCAGGCGCAGCGCCACTTCATCGTCGTCCACGATGAGCACGGTATCGGCGGCGGGCGCGCTGTCAGTCATCGGTTCCCCTCGGGTGGTCCGCGCTGCGCCTCAGGGCTGGCCCAGAAATTGGGTGACCCAGCTGAGCGAATAGGCGCCGGCCAGCGCCACCAGCGTCATCTTGAGAATCTTGCCCACGGCGCAGGCGGCCAGGAAGCGCGGCAGCGGCATTTTGAGAGCGCCGGCGGCCAGGCCGGCCACGTCAAAAAACGGCAGCGGCACAAAGGCCAGCACCGCGATCACCAGTGCGCCGTGGCGCTGCATCCAGCCGGACAGCTGATCATACAGCCGGCGGTTCTCGATCACGCCCTGGCCGCTCCAGCCGGCCAGATAACCGGAGAGTTCGCCGAGCGTGGCGCCCAGGCCGGCGGCCAGCCCCACCCCCAGCGGATTCAGCCCCAGCGCGCCGGCGCCGGCCACAAACAGCAGGCCCGGCGCCGGCAGGACGATGGTGGCGCTGGCCAGGATGGAGAGCAGGAAGATCCCGGGATACCCATACTGGGTCAGGATATCGGTCCGATCCCGGATGGCGTAGATGCCCACCGAGAGCGCCACGACAAAGACCAGCATCCCGACCCGCGCCAACTGCGTCCGCCAGGCGGGCGGCGCGGCGGGCGGTTGGGCGGCCGGGTCAGGCGTGGTATGCATAGCGGCGCCGGTTAGCTCTCCGTGATTTCGATGGACAGGATCTTGATGCCGGGCTGGCGGGCGCGGCCGGGGTCACGCTCCGGGATCGCCAGCACATGCTCCAGGCCCTCCGTCACCTTGCCGAAGACCGAATGCCGGTTATCGAGGTGCGGGGTGGGGACGTGGGTAATGAAGAACTGGCTGCCATTGGTATTGGGGCCGGCGTTGGCCATCGACAGGATGCCGGGGGCATTGTGGCGCAGGCCAGGGTGAAACTCGTCCTTGAACTTGTAGCCGGGGCCGCCCGTGCCGGTGCCGGTCGGGTCGCCGCCCTGGGCCATAAAGCCCTTGATCACGCGGTGGAAGGTCACGCCGTCATAGAATTTTTCCTGGGCCAGGAAGACGAAGTTGTTGACGGTGTTCGGGACCTTGTCGGCGAACAATTCCACCACGAAGTCGCCTTGCTCGGTCTTGAACGTGGCGGTGTACTTCTTTTTCGGGTCAATGACCATAGCCGGGGGCGTGGCGTAGTTTTTGGACACGGGGGGTTCCTTTATGAGTTGGTTTTCACCGGGCCGGGTAACGATTGCCATAATTGTACAACAGCGCGGAAACGGGAATGCCCCATCACCAACCGCCCAACCCCTGATGGTATGATCACCCCACCTGTCACCCAACCCGCCGGCCGCGCGTCATACTGCCGCAGAGACTGCTCAGCATGTCGCGCACTGGCCTTCTGTACCCACCCGTTATTGTGACCGCTCCTCCCGGCCAGCCGCCTCTTTTGAGCCCGCCGCAGGGCGATGCGCGCGCGGC
Organism: Anaerolineales bacterium; assembly: GCA_017999235.1. The sequence goes on from JAGOBN010000674.1 coordinate 2,405, forward strand.
GGCGGCGCTGTTTGAGCGCCTGCACGCCGCTTATGAGCGCCCAATCCTCAACTACCTCTACCGGTTGGTGGGCGATCCCGCCCAGGCCGAGGACCTGACGCAGGAGGCCTTCACCCGGGCCTGGAATGCGCGCCGCAGCCTGCCGGAGCTGGATAATCCGCGCGCCTGGCTGTACCGCATCGCCACCAACCTGGCGCGGGATCATTTCCGCCGGGCGCGGCTTTTGAGCTGGCTGCCCTTGCTCGGCAATGAGCCGGCGCTCACCGAGGACGAGCCGGCCGGCGATCCGCTGGAGGCGCAGCGGATGCGCCGCGCGCTCCGGCAGCTGCCGCCGGATTACCGCGTCCCCCTGGTGCTGTACACCTGCCAGGAACTGAGCGTGGCTGAGATCGCGCTGGCGCTGGAGATTTCAACCGAAGCCGTCAAGCAGCGGTTGGTGCGCGCGCGCGAGCGTCTGCGCGTGGCCTATGGTGAGCGATGACCCCGCGCGCGCGCGAGCGCCTGCGCGCGGCCTATGGTGAGCGATGACCCCGCACGTCCACGAGCAGTTGAGCGTTTACCGTGATCTGACGCCGGCCGAGCGGCGGGCC
>JAGOBN010000675.1 GCA_017999235.1 Anaerolineales bacterium
GTTCCTGCCCGATCTTCTCAAGCGTTTCAGTCGATTGCGGCGTGTTCACCATATGCGGCATTATACTATACAACACACAGTATTGTCAATCACCTAGCTATAGTTTTATTGCTATACTTGGAATTGTTCCTGGCATAGTCCGATTTTGGCAGTAATTTCGGCGCCGCCACCCGCGGTGCCCGCCAGATAGAAGGATACGGTGAACGGATGAGTACCAGTCTGCCGGCCGGCACGGTGCTGCACCAGCGTTACCGCATTATCAGGCGCCTCGGCCAGGGCGATTTTGGCACCGTCTATCAGGCGCGCGATTTGCGGCCGGCGAGCCGTCCGCGGTTTGTGGCGCTCAAGCAAATGCCCATGCAGATGATTGTCAATTGCGAGCGCCAGGCGGATCTGGCCGGCGGCCTCCGCCATCCGGCGATCCCGCGCATCCTGGGCTATTTTGTGGCCCAGCAGCAGGCGTACCTGGTCAAGGAATTCATCCGCGGGATCACGCTGGAGACCGCGCTGGACCAAGCCGCCGGCTTTCTCGCTGAACGCCGGGTCATCCACTGGGCCATACAATTATGCGCGGCGCTCGGCTATCTCCACACGCACCCCGAGCACCCGATTGTGTTTCGCGATCTGAAACCCAACAACATCGTGGTCGATCGCGCGGAGCGCGTTTATCTGGTTGACTTTGAGCTGGCCCGCGCTTTCCCGCCGGGCTTCTTCACCGCGCGCCCGCCGCGTTGGCGGCACCTGCGAACTGGGCTGGCGATTGGCACCGCCGGCTACTCGCCGCCCGAGCAATACCGCGGCCGGGTCAGCCCGGCCAGCGACCTGTACGCGCTGGGCGCCAGCCTGCACCATTTATTGACTAACCGCGACCCGCGCCGGGCGCCGCCTTTCACCTTTCCGGAACACCCGGTGCGGTCCATTAATCCGGCCGTTTCGCCGGCGTTGGAGTTCATCATCCAAAAGGCCCTCCACCGCAAAGCCCGGGACCGTTATGCCACGGCCCAGGAAATGCAGATGGCCTTGCAGCAAGTGCTGGCGTAGTCTGGGCAGGCCGCGCCCAGCCGCGCGGGCGGGGCGGGCCGCTGATCATTTTCCAAGCGAAAGGCTCTGTATGTCCATTGAGATCCGAATTTTGCGGCCCGGCGACGAAGCGGTGCTGGAAAACACCGCCGGCGAGGTGTTTGATGACCCGATCATCCCGCGCTCAGCCCGCGCCTTCCTGGCCGACCCGCGCCACCACCTGGCGGTGGCAACCGACAACCACACGGTGGTCGGTTTCGCCTCCGGCGTCCATTACCTTCATCCGGATAAGGCGCACCCGGAGTTCTGGATCAACGAGGTCGGCGTCGCGCCGACGCACCAGGCACGCGGCGTGGGCAAGGCTCTCATGCAGGCGCTGTTGCATCGGGCGCGCGCACTGGGCTGCCAAGAGGCGTGGGTGCTGACAGATGACGATAACGTGCCCGCCCAGCGCCTCTACCAATCCGTCGGCGGAGTTGAGGCGCCGCAGCCCGCGGTGATGTTTACGTTTCCGTTAGCGGCCGGCCCAGCGTGAGCGGCATGCCAACCGGGAACGCCCGTCGGCGTCAGTGGCGGCTGGCCGTGCTGGTGCTGGCGGCCGCGTGCGGCCCCGCCGCGCCGCCGCCCACGCCGACCCCCCCGCCCGCCGCGCCGCGCCAAGCCCAGATCGCCGAGCTCGCCAACGTCGTCAGCGCTCGGCCGGCCCAGACTCAAGCCTGGCAGACGGCCGCGCTCGGCGACGTTTTGGGCGCCGGCGGCGGCGTGCTCACCGGCGACGCGTCGCGCGCCCGCCTCGATCTCAGCGACGGTTCCATCCTGCGCCTGTCGGCCAACACCGAGTTTCAACTGCTGGCTTTCCCGCCCTCGGCGGAGACGCCCGTCACGCGCCTGCAGGTGGCGGCCGGCCAGCTGTGGGTGATTGTGACGACTCTGGTCACGGGCGCCAGCGTGGAAGTGGAAACGCCCACCGGCCTCGCCACCGTGCGTGGTTCGCTGTTGAGTGTGGAGCAAGCGTCGGGCGGCGGGCTGCAAATCACCTGTCTGGAAGGCGAATGCCGCCTCCGCAATCCCGCGTCCAACGCCGAAGTGGTGTTGCAGCCTGGCCAGCAAAGCGGCCAGGCCGGCCCTGGCCAAGACCCGGCGCCGCCGCAGCCCATGACCCCGGCGCAGTATGAGGCGTGGCGGCAAAATGTGCCGGAAGCGGCCGCCGCCGTGCAGCGTCTGCTCGACCAGAACACGCCCACGCCCTCCGCGCCCGCCGGCGCGAGCCTGGGCGGCGGCGCGGGCGGCAACGACCTGGCGCCTAATCTGGGCTTTGACGCTCAGGGGCGCCTGCACCTGGTCTGGGAGTCCCACAGCCAGCGTGCCAGCGGGGACTATGTGGCGCGCCGGCGCGCGGCCGACGGCGCCTGGTCCGCGCCCGTCGCGCTGACCAGCGATTTTCAATTTCTGTATGGCAGTCTGACCCTGCGCCGCGCCCCCTCGGGCGCGCTGTGCGCGCTGTGGAATGGCGCGCGCACCGGCACCGCCGATATCGGCGTGTACCGCACCTGCCTGACGGGCGACGTCTGGCCGCCGGCCGAGCAGATTGGCGGCGGCTCGGTCTCCGCCCGCGACTATGCCTTCCAATACACGGCCGGCGGATTGCGGGCGCTGTATCTGACCGGCGCCGGCACGCTGAACTTCACGGCCGCGGAGCTGGCGACCGGCGCGCCGACGCCGGCGCCGCTGATCGTCTCCGACGTTGACAGCGTCTATCGCAGCGCGCTGGCCGGGGACGCCGCCGGCGGCCTGCATGCTGTGTGGCTCCAGTTCGGGGCTACGGGCGGCGCCCCCTCGGCGATTGTGCACCGCTCCTCATCGGATGGCGGACAGACCTGGGGGCCGCCGGAAACGCTCACCACGGCCGCCGCGCCCACCGACACCGGCGCGCTGCGCGTCCTGGCCGATGACGCCGGCGGCCTGCATCTC
>JAGOBN010000676.1 GCA_017999235.1 Anaerolineales bacterium
TCTGGAGGCCTTATGCGCCACTTTCCGCGTTTGCTCTGGCTGGCCGCGCCGCTGATGGTGCTGGCCGCTTTCCTGGCGCCGGCGCCGCTGGCGCTGGCCGGCTTTACACCCACGCCCACGGAGACCTCTACGATAACGCCGACGGCCAGCAGCACGCCGCTGGTCACAGACACGCCGACCGCCACTCCCAGCCCCACGCCGCTGGCTACGAATACGCCGCCGGCCGCCCCCAGCTCCACCGCCACCGGGCCGGCCCCGGCCGATACCCCCACCAATCCCCCGCCGGCTTCACCCACCCCGGCGGCCTCGATCGGCATTCGCTTGCCCAGCCTGACCGACTTTCGGCTGGACAAGGCCGCTAACACGGCCCAAGCCCAACCGGGCAGCCAGGTGGATTTCACGCTCACGGCCGCCAACACCGGCGCCAGCGACGCCCAGGACGTGGTGGTGACCGACCCCTTGCCCGCCGAATTGGAGTACCTGGGCGCCTCCGCCAGCCAGGGCAGCGTCAGCTTTGACGCCGGCTCCAACACCGTGACCTTCAACCTCGGCGCCATGGCCGCCGGCCAATCCGCGTCCATGTCCATTCAAACGCGCCTCCGGCCAGGCATCGTGCCGCCGCTGACTATCGTGAACACCGCGCAGCTCACCTTTACCGGCGCCAGCGCCGGCGGCTCAGGGGGCTCCGGCGGTTCAGGTGGCTCCGGCGGTTCAGGCGGCTCGGGCGGCTCGGGCGGCAACACCATCAACATTGTCATCACCTCCAGCGGCACGCCGGTGCTGGTCTCCAATCGCACCGAAATCCTTTTGATCCCCGCCATCGCGCCCTTGGCCGGCGCCGGGCCGGACATCAATTTCCTGGGGACCTGGCTGTTGGCGGCCCTGGCCCTGGCCGGCCCGCTGATCGCCGCGCGCTGGCTGCGGCCGACCCCTCAGGATGATTGATTGGGTGATCGTCCTGGCCGCGCTGTGCGGCGGGATCGCGCTGCTCGCCAGCCGGTTCGCGCGCCAGGAGACCCTGCCGCATCCCACCACGCGTCTGTTTGTGTGGGTGGTGCCGGCGGTGGTGATGAGCGTGGCGGCGCTCACCGCCGGCCTGAGCGCATGGGACGGACTACGCGGCGGGGCCGCCCAGCCGGCGCTGCGCGCTGTAACGCTGCCAGATGGCGGGGCCGCGCCGGCTGCGCGCGGCGCGCTCCCAACGCTCACCCCGCTCGCCGCCGCCCGTTGGCCTAGCCCGGCCCTGGCAGCGGCGGAACCCAATTGGGAGCCGGTGACGCCGGCCCGCCTCCAGATTCCCGCCCTCAATGTCGATGCCGTCATCCAGCCCATTTATCTGCGCGCCGGCGTCTGGGATGTGGACCCGCTGACGGAGGGTGTCGGCTGGCTGGAGAGCACGGGCGCGCGGCCCGGCGCCGACTACGCCATGACCTTGATCGGCCATATTACGCTGGCCAACGCCCGGCGCGGCCCGTTCGCGGACCTGCAGCACATCCCGCTCGGGGCGGAAGTGGTGTACCTGACCGCGACGGAAGCGTATGTCTACGCGGTGCGCGCCAAAGGGCGCCTGACCACCGAAGATGTGGGCCAGTTGTATCTGCCGGATGGGCAGAGCCTGCTCCTCTTGACGTGCACGGATTGGGACCCGGCGACGCGCACCTACGCCAAGCGCCTGCTGGTGCGGGCCGAACTCATTGAGGCCCGGCCGGTGGCCAGCGGTGACGCCCCCGACCAGCCGTAAGCCCGGAGCGGAATGTCTGGGCCGCCGCCCAAGCGGTTGGCTAGGCTCGCGCGCGACCCCGGCGTTTATCCAAATTACAACCACCCGAAGATTGACCCGGAGCGGGAGCGGAGCCATACTCACGTCTCGCTCACCCGTCCCTGCTTCGCCCGGATCACTATGCTGAATCACCCGCGCCGCTCGAAGCCGCCCCTCCCCAAGACGCCGGCCGCGCCACAGCGGAGCCCGGAGCCCCAGACCGCGCGGGCGGAAACGGCCGGCCAGCCCCAGGCATTCCCGGCTCATCAAACGGCCGCGCCGGACACCATCCTGGCCTTGCAGCGCACCGCCGGAAATCTAGGCGCCCGGCGCTGGCTGGCCGGCACCCTGCAGCGCACCCGCAACCGGCCGGTGCGCGGCCAAATTCTGGCCGCGCTGGGAAATTTACGCGCCGATTTAGCGAGCACGCTCGCGGAGCAAAAGAAGCTGGCGGTTTTGCGGGACTGCCGCGGCCGCGTCGACGCGCTCCTGGCGCAGTTAACGGACCCCGACGACGGCAAATTCGTGGACCTGGTCAAACTGTATTGGCGGGTTTGGGATGATCTTGAGGCGGCCGCCGGCCAAGACCTGGCTGAGCCCCAGGTCAAGCGGAAGCCGATCCGCCAGGCCGCGGAAGCCACCCTCGCCTGGATCGACAAACTGATCGAGGGGGCGGGGCCGGATACGGACAGCTTCACGTATCTCCGCAAGCTGATCAATATCGACGCCATGGGGCAGATGATGGCCCACATTGCGCACGCTCAGCGGCTGGCGGCGGAACAACGCGGCAACCTCGCCCAGGAGCTCCAATCGGGCATGAAAAGCCATCTCGCCGCGACTGAAAAAGAGGAGCAAATGGAAGCCGCCATCACGGCTGAGGTGGCGCAGTTGATTACGAGCGGCGCGATCCCGGCCGATAATCGGGGCGCCATTATTCGAGCCTACATGCGCAATCTAAACAGCGAGGAAGAGAAAAACGTCAATTATTACCGCGGCCGCGACGCCGCCCAAATCCGGGCCCAAATCTTGACCATCAACGCGACCCTGTAGCCGGCCCAAAACGCCCCGGCGGCGGCCTAAAAAAACAGCGCCCGGAGCACTCCGGGCGCTGTTCGTTTCCCTCCGCCGCTTACGCCGGCGCCAGGCTTAATTCATCAAAGTACCAGGCCGCCAGCGGCAGCGGATACCGGCAGCGCACCTCCACCGCCACCACCGCGCTGCCGCTCGCCGC
>JAGOBN010000677.1 GCA_017999235.1 Anaerolineales bacterium
GAGAGCCTCAGCCGGGCAAATCTCTCAACCGCCGCTCCAGGAAACGCCGCTCCGGCGCCTGGCGCGCCAGGGCCAGGGCGCGTTCGAAGGCGGCGCGCGCTTCACTCGTCCGGCCCAGCCGCAGACAAAGTTCCGCGCGGGCCGCGTGCGCCAGGTGGTAATCGTCCAGCCCGCCGCGCGCCAGGGCCGCGTCCACCAAGCCCAATCCCGCCGCCGGCCCATCGCGCATGGCGATCGCGACGGCCTGGTTTAGCTCGACCACGGGCGAGGGTGTCAGCGACGCCAGCCGGCCGTACAAGTCTATGATCTGGGTCCAGTCGGTGGCCGCCAAGCTGGGCGCGGCCGCGTGCACGGCCGCGATGGCGGCCTGAAGCGTATAGGCGCCATACCGGCCGGACTGCAGGGCCGCCCGCACAAACGCCACGCCCTCCGTAATCAAGCTCCGCTCCCAGAGGGCGCGATCCTGGTCCTCCAGCCGAATAAGATCGCCCTCCGGCGAGGTGCGCGCCCGCCGCCGGCTTTCGTGGAGCAGCATGAGCGCCAGGAGCCCGAGCGCCTCGGGCTCCGGCAGCAGTTCAACCAGCAGCCGCCCAAGCCGGATCGCCTCACTGGATAGATCGGTCCGCGTCAGCGTCTCCCCGGCTGAGGCGGAATAGCCCTCATTGAAAACCAGATAGATGACCTGGAGCACGGCCTCCAACCGTTCAGGGAGTTCGCTCCGCGCCGGCACTTCGTACGGCAGGCGGGCCTCCCGGATTTTTGTCTTGGCGCGCACGATGCGCTGGGCCAAGGTGGCCGGGTTCGTAAGAAAAGCGCGGGCGATCGTTTCCGTCGTCAGCCCGCAGACCTCGCGCAGCGTGAGCGCGACGCGGGCGTCGGATGGCAGGGCCGGATGGCAACAGGTAAAGATCAGCCGCAGCCGGTCGTCCTCAATCTCTTCCGGCTCGGTCTCAAAAGCCTGGGCCGGGGCGTCAGCGGGTTCACTCGGCCGGGCGTCCAGCCGCGCCCGCCGGCGCAATGCGTCAATGGCTTTGAAACGGCCGGCCGATACCAGCCAGGCGCGCGGATTGGCGGGGAGGCCCGTCCGCGGCCACTGCTCCAGCGCCACGCGGAAGGCTTCGTGCAGGGCATCCTCCGCCAGGTCAAAGTCGCCGAGCAGGCGGATGAGAGTAGCCAGGATGCGGCGCGACTCGGCCTGATACAGGTTGTCCAGCACCTGGCGCAATGGTTCAGAGGTGGGCGGATCACTGCTCATGACATGGATAATAGATCAAAGCCGGCCGGCCCGATCCCGGCCCCGGCTTGCGGCGCGCCGGCGGGCGGTAGACTATCTGGCCGACCGCGGTGTGGTGGTCGCGGAGGAGCAGTCGAACACCGACCAGCAGATCTCGTTTCGCAACCGCTGATCATCCAGGACGAGTTCGCGAATCGCAGCGGGAAGCTGTTCGTGCTGCCAACGGCACTCGCGCCGGCCGGCGCTCTCACTTTCGCCTCCGCGGGCGGCCGCCCGCGCGGCCTTGATGGCGTAGGCCGCGGCGCCCAGTTCATGGGCGGCGACATGCGCCACCGCTGCCGCCTGGCCGGCCGCATAAGCGGCGTACCGAGCAGCGCCGCTCAACTCGCTGGCCGCCGCGTTGGCGGCGCCCGCCGCCGCGCGGGCCTGAGACATCGTGATTGCGCCGCGCGCCCATGCCCATGCCTGCTCGAGCGCCTGGCGGGGCCGCGGGTCCGACGGCTGCACCGCCGCGAAGAGAGGCAGTACGTGCTCGGCGCACGCGGCCGCCCACAACGCCAGGAGCCGATGGTCGGAGTCGGTGAGCGTCCCCCCGCGGCGGATAGTGATGAAACGGGGGTCGCGGTCTTTGGGGAGGATCATGGTTGTACCCGTCCGGTTGCAACTGCCCGCCGTGGTGATTCAGGCGCCGCCCAAAGCGCAAGCGCGCAGGCCGGCCGCCCCAATTATCGGTCACTTACTCCCTTGAACACAAGGCGAATAGGGGCCACTGCATACTTGAGGCATGCCACCACCCCGCGCTGGGGTGGTCGCCCGTCCGCGTCTGGTGGAGCGGCTGGATGAGGGGCTAAGTGGCCGATAGCGCAGGCGAAAACGCCGGCTAGGCGGCGGCCTTTAGAACCCGACAGGCGCGCAAGGTCACCCACTTGCTGGCGCCGCCCGGCGGCTCAAAGTTGACCGACAGCTTGCCCTTATAGGCATTGCGATTCTTCCAGCGGCCCTGCCGATCTTGTTCGGACAACAGCCACTCGATGGCCGGCTTCAGGCGTTGATCGCGCCCATGGCCGAGTTCGGCCAACACCTCCAGATTTTGCAGCACGTCGGCCACATAGCCCGAAGGGAAGCCCAATTTGAACCAGCTTGAACTCACCCGCCCATCGCCGGCCGGATAGCCGGCCTGGGCGGGGTCATGGCCGAGCAGAAAAGCCGTCCCCTGACGGATGGCCTTCTGGACTGGCCGAGTTCGCGCTTCAGCGGGCACACGCGCTAAAGCGCGCAGCGCCTTGACAGCGCCCCACGCGCACGGTTGGCCGCCGTTGGCCGCACAGCCGAACCCGGGGCCGGTCGTGCCGGAGATGTAATACTCAGTAAACCCGTCGCCGGTAATGGACCGGGCCTGCCAGTCGATGGCCCGCTGCACGCGCTCATCGTCACCGAACCCGAAACCGAGCATGGCCCGCAGCAGGTTGCCGTTCAGACAGTGGATGGCGGCGCGATTGGGCGCCCGTCTGGCGCCCAGCTGGCCGCTCGCTCCAAAGCCGCCGTTCGGCGCCTGGGTGTAGGTCAGCACATAGGTGCAGGCGGTTCGCACGCGTGGATCAGACCCATCCGCACCGAGCTGGTCCAGGAAGATCACCTGCCAGACGGTTGATCGGTATTTGGGGCTATAGCCGGGACCGTCTTTGACCCAGTAACCGTCCGGGTGTTGGGCCGCCAGGATGTTCTTCACCGGGTGGCTGACGTTAATGGCCGCT
>JAGOBN010000678.1 GCA_017999235.1 Anaerolineales bacterium
GAGCAGGGTGCCGGCGGGGACTTTCTCGTCGATGAAGCCCACCAGCTGCAGCCCGGAGGAGCGCGCATACATGAGCTGCTCGGCCAGCCAGCGGCCTTCCTGGTTGGCGCCGACGATCACGGCCGGCGCGAGCAGCTGGCCGCGCTGGCGCAGGCCGTACATGACGCGCCGCGCGACAAAGCGTCCCACCCCCACGAACATCACCGCGAACGCCCAGGCCAGCAGCAGCCAGCCGCGCGCCACAACGAAGGCCGGCTCCAAGAACCCGACGATCATGATCGGCAGCAGGCCGGCCGTGGCGGCGCGGAAGACCAGGTCGTATTCACGCACCCCGCCCATCAGGTTGGCCGGGCGGTACAGGCCCAACGCCGCGAAGATTACCAGCCAGAGCGGCAGGACGAAGGTCACCACCAGCCCGGCGTAATAGAAGAAATTCGGGATGGCGTCACTGGCGAAAATGAGCACCCCCCACTCAAAGCGCGCCACATAGGCCAGCCAGAACGCCAGCCCGCTCATGGTCATATCGATGAGCACCAAGCTGGTGATCACGGCGGCCCAGCGCGTTGAGCGCGGCCAGCGTTTGGCGGAGCCTGGGGTCGCCAGCGCCGCCACTTGCGGTATTTCATCCAGCATAGGCGTTGACGCCATGATAAGTGTCCTCGAGCCGGCCGGCGATGTGGTCCCAATCATGGTGCGTTTCGACATAGCGTCGACCCGCCTGCCCGATTGCGCCGCGCCAGTCCGGATTGTCCAGCAAGCGGGTCACGGTGTCCGCGAAGGCTTCCGGCTGATCGGCGACCATGACATCCCGGCCGGGCTGCAGATCTAGGGCGGATACGGATTGGGGCGTCGATACGACCGGCGTGCCGCAGGCCATCGCTTCCAGAACTTTGTTCTGGATCCCCACCCCATAGGCCACCGGCGCTACCGCCAGGGTCGCGCGCTGCAGATACGGGCGCATATCAGCCACGGTGCCGGTGACGATGATGGCTGGATCGGCCGCCAACGCCTGGATCTCGGGCGTTGGTTCTTTGCCCACCACCCACAGCTTAACCTCCGGCCGGCGCGCGCGCACCCGCGGCAGGATTTCGCGGACAAAATGCGTGACCATGGTGACGTTGGCGTGGTAGCTCATCTTGCCGCTCAGCACCAGCGTGGCGGGCTCCCGCGGCTCACCGGTTTCTAACCCAAAATAAGCTAAATCGACCCCGTTCGGAATAACTCTTAAGTCCGGCTTACCCGGCGCGGCGTTTTGGTCTTTGGCCAGCGCCAGCAGCGCCTGGCGGTCAATCCGGGAGGTCACGAGTGAACGCTCAAACTGGCCGAGGAGCCAGCCTTCGTACCGCTCCGTCCGGCCCAGCTCAAAACGGGTGATGAGCCGATTGAGCAGCCGGCGGCTGCGGGCGGCGGCGTGCCGGAAAAGCAGGCTGATGCAATCGACGCTGTCCCAGATGATGGGCCTGGGCGCTCCGAACTGCCGCGACCAGTGCCGCAGCGCCAGACCATACCGCGCGCCGCGCAGATGCTCGACGTGGATCACATCGGGATTGAGGCCGGCCAGCGCCCGAGGCGAGATCAGCTCCGGCTGCCAGCTATAGGAGGCCTGGATCGGGGCGCGGGTCGGCAGCGCCCGCAGGGAATTGACCGCCGCCCGCCAGCGCGGCAGGTGGACCGCGCGCACGGCATGACACTCGGCTTGCAGCCGGACGGCTTCTTCCCGCTCGCGCTCATCTGACCAGAGGGTTAGCACCGTAACCCGATGTCCAAGACGGCTAAGCGACCGGATGAAGTTGTACGGCCGAACCCGCACGAGACTGGGGACGTAGGGGACGACGAACAAGATGTCCATCGGCTTGACGATAAGCGACTCACCGATGCGGCTCAATGGCTCGAAAGTCCTAACTGGTTTGCCAAAAAAAACTCGGCGGCTTGACTCGCGCTCCGAGTCTAAGCCGCCGAGGCCGGGGCGGGATGTTTAACGGATAAAGAACGACAGGATGACGAGCCCGGCGATGAAAGAGCCGGCAATCACCCCAATCCGGGTGAGTTCACGCCGGGTCGTGGAGTAGTCGAACTCCGGGGCGGCCTCGACGGCGGGGCGCGCCTCGCCGGGGCGTTCGCCGCGGATTACGGGCGCCGCCACCGGCCCCGTGCTCAGCGGCACGTTGGGCTGGCGGAGCTTCTTGGCTTTACGGATTTTGCTCATGCGTTGGTTCTCCAATACGGTTCGAGCCGGGTGCTCACGGCGCTTTTAGCTCACCAAACACCACGATTCGCTGATTATCAACCAGGTAAGGATAACACGAAATCAAGGTTAGGGTGGCGGCGGGCGTGGGCGCCAACACGCTCACCTCGGTCGGCTCGACGATGCGCGTGCCGGTGACGATGTAAGTAAAAACCTGGGTCAGCGTCTGGATTTGGATCTCATCGCCGGGCGCGAGCCGGTCGAGATAACGAAAGATCTCGCCGAAGATGTCGTTATGGGCGGACAGCACCAGGTTGCCGGGTTGGCCGGCTTCGCCGCTGCCCAGATGCTGCCCGACGCCCTTTTTGAGCTGTTCCCAGCCGTCGCCCTGGACAATGGGTGCATCCACGTTGATGGCGGGCGCGATAATGCGCCGGGCCTGGGTCGGCCCTTGGGTCGGAGCCGCCGGCGCCGGCAGCGCCTGAAACAGCGACCGGAGTTCTTCCGGGATCTCGGCCGCGTTGAACTGCGCGCCGCCCGCCGTGGTGGGCGGGGTGTGGCCGGAGGGCAGCACGACCGCCGTGATCAGCGGGGTGGGGACCGGCGTGGGCAGGGGGTCCAGGGCCTGCACCTCCTGGACCATGGCCTGGGCGGCCTCGCGATTCAGGTTGTCCAGGATGGTCTTGCCGTTGTAGAACACATAGCCCAGGCCAATCACGGCGCCAACTTCTACGATTAAGAGCAGCGCGTCCATCAGCCGGCGCGCGCGGCTGCGCGGCCGGGGCGCGCGCGGGGCCGCCT
>JAGOBN010000679.1 GCA_017999235.1 Anaerolineales bacterium
TAACCTTGACGCCCATGCTTCCTTCCATCTCTAAGGCCACCCTCACCCTGATCTATGACTACCACTACTGGATCACGGCCCAGGTGTTGGACGCCTGCGCGGCGCTGACGCCCGACCAGTGGCGTGAACCGCGCGGGCATTCGTGGGGCAGCGTTCACGGCGTAACCGCGCATATGCTGGCGGCGGAGACCATTTGGCTGCGGCGCTGGCAGGGCGAATCGCCCCAGGCGCTGCTGGCGGCGGAGGCCGTGCCAACGCTGACGGCTGTGCGCGGCGCGTGGGCGCCGATCGAGGCCGAGGTGCGCGCCTTTATCGCCGGCTGTGACGAAGCCCGTTTGGCCGCTGACTTCACCTACGTCAATACGCGCGGCCAGACCTTTAGCCTGCCGCTGGGCGCGGTCATGCTGCACGTCGCCAACCACGGCACCCATCATCGCGGCGAGCTCGCCGCCATGCTGGCGACGCTGGCGATTCCCCATCCCGAAGATGACCTGCTGCATTACCTGATCGCGCGCGCGTAACCCGTGCGCGGCTCTGCCCAACAGATGGCTGGCAAGTAAAAATGATATATTTAGTCCACTTATCGCCGCCCTCATCCCACAGGAGATATGGATGTTCGCCTCCACTGCGGAATTGACCGATGCGCTGGGCCGGCAGCAGTACATCGCCACCGACGAGATTGCCACGGTGTTGTTTCTGGCCGAGCGGCTGGGCAAGCCGGTGCTGGCCGAAGGGCCGGCCGGTGTGGGCAAGACCGAACTCGCCAAAGCCTGGGCCGCCGCCGCCGGCCGGCCGCTGATCCGGCTGCAATGCTACGAAGGCCTGGACGAATCCAAGGCGCTCTACGAATGGGAATACTCCAAGCAGATGCTGTACACGCAGCTGCTGCGCGAGAAGCTCAGCCAGCTGCTGTCGGATGCCGCCACGCTCACCGAGGCCGCCGACCGGCTGGCCAGTGAAGACAACGTCTTCTTTTCGCCGCGCTTTTTGCTGCCGCGCCCGCTGCTCCAGGCCGTGATGGCCGAGACGCCGGCGACCCTGCTGATCGACGAGATCGACCGCGCCGACGCGGAGTTTGAGGCCTTTCTGCTGGAAGTGCTTTCGGACTTCCAGGTCTCGGTGCCGGAGCTGGGCACCATCCGCGCCAAGCACCAGCCGCTGGTGCTGCTGACCTCCAACAACACCCGCGAGCTCTCCGAAGCCCTCAAGCGCCGCTGCGTCTATTTGCACATCGGGTATCCCACGCTGGAGGCGGAACTGCGCGTGGTGCGCCTTAAGGTGCCGGACCTGACGCCGCAGTTGGCGCGCCAGGCGGTGGAACTGGTGCAGCGCCTGCGCGGGCTGGACCTGAAGAAATCGCCGTCGGTCAGCGAGACGCTGGATTGGGCGCGCGCCCTGGTGCTGCTCAACGCCAAGGCGCTGGATCAGCACACCCTAGATACCACGTTGTCCGTCCTGCTCAAACACGAGGCCGATCTTCAGCGCGCGCGGCGCGGGATGCAGCGGCCGGAACGGGATGACCCGCCGCGCGGCGATGATCCGGCCGCGTTCCGGCGGCTCAAGGGCTCGCGCGGTTGAGCCGGAACCGCGGACGCAGCTTTGGGAACTGGCCGGCGGCCGGCCGCCGGCCGTCAGCGGGGGGTGGGTCACAGGTGCCGCATGGATGACCGCATCGCTCAATTCATCGCCGGCCTGCGGGCGGCCGGCGTGCGCGTCTCGCTGGCGGAAAGCGCCGACGCCTTCCGCGCCACGGAGCTGCTGGGGGTGCTGGACCGCGCCGCCTTCCAGACGGCCCTGCGCGCCACGCTGGTCAAAGAGAGCCGCGACGCGCCGCTGTTCGACCAGCTGTTTCCGCTGTATTTTGGCTCGGGCGGCCCGCCGCTCATCCCGCCGGGCGAGGCGTTGACGCCCGAGCAGGCGAAAATGCTGGCCGCCGCCATGCGCGCCCTGGCCGGCGATCTCAGCCGCCTGCTGCAGATGCTGGCCGCTGGCCAGGGGCCGACGCGCGCGGAGCTGGAGCAGCTGGCGCGCCAGGCCGGCGGCCGGAACGCGCGCCGGCCGGAACAGCAGGCCCAGGTGACGCGCCAGATGCTGCGCCAGCTGGGTTTGGACGCGCTGGCCAAGCAGATTGAGAAACTCCTGGCCCAGCTGGCCCAGGCCGGCCTGACGCCCGAGGGCCAGCAAGCCGTCCGCGAGCTGTTGGCCGCCAATCAATTGGCGCTGATGGAGCAGGCCAGCCAGGCCGCCGGCCAGAGCCTCGCCCGCCGGCTGGCCGAACAGCCGCCGGAGCAGTTTGACGAAAACGAGCTATTGCAGCGGCCGTTTCAGGACCTCGCCGAGGCCGAAGCCCGCGAATTACGCCGCCTGGTTACCCGGCTGGCCGCCCGCCTGCGGTCGCGCGCCGCACTGCGCCAGAAGAAGGGCGCCGGCAAAATTCTGGATGCCAAGACCACCTTGCGCGCCAACCTGCGCACCGCCGGCGTGCCATTTGACCTGCACTTCAAGAAGCGCCACCTCAAGCCCAAGTTCGCCCTGATTTGTGATATCTCCACTTCCATGCGCCCAGTGGCGGAGTTCATGCTGCGCCTGATGTATGAAATGCAGGACCAGGTCGGCAAGGCGCGCTCGTTCGCGTTTAACGATCATCTGGAAGAGGTCAGCGACGAGTTCATCGCCCACCGCCCGGATGAAGCCATCCCCTTGGTCCTGCACCGCATCCCGCCCGGCCACTACGCCACCGATCTGGGCTTTGGCCTGCAAAACTTTGTGGATAACCACCTCGACGCCGTGGACCGCCGCACCACCGTCATCTTCTTAGGTGATGGCCGGAACAATTACCGCGACCCGCGCCTGGACCTCTTCGAGCAGATTAAGCGCCGCGCCCGGCGCGTGATCTGGCTCAACCCGGAACTGCGCTTCCAGTGGGGGCTGGAAGACAGCGATATGCCCCGCTACGCCCCGCTGTGCGATGCCGTGCATCAAGT
>JAGOBN010000063.1 GCA_017999235.1 Anaerolineales bacterium
GCCAGTGTCTATGTCCCACCCGCTGCCAGCGTCTTCCCTCGTCCAGGCTGTTTCGCTCGGGCGAGACACGCGTAAGACGCTGCCTGGTTATGCTGGAGGAGGGGTTTGGCCCGCACCTCATCAAACAAAGCGCCAATTATGTCCAATAGCGATCGGGTCAAGATTCGAACTGCACCCAGGCCGGCGAATCCTGCCCCTAAAACCCTCGAGGCGTTGGCCTCAGAGTTAGCGGGTCTGCCTGCCCTTGTCCAGCACCGGCCACCAAACTCTCCGGCGTTATCGTCGCACGCTATGCGCCAGCTGCAACAAACCATCGGCAACCAAGCTGTAAGCCGGACGCTGCCGCTTGGCGTGGCAAACAGCTTAGCCAAGCGGACTACCCAGGGTCCAGCGCACCGCGCGCCCGGCGTTCGGTCGGCCGTCGTCATGCGCCGGATCGACCCAGACTTCGTGACGTACCGGGGTCCGGCGGCTGGGCCGGCGACGAAGCCGGAGATGCAAGCGTTCTACCACCAGTTCGTCGCGGCTGAGGTGGCGCGGTTCTCCGCCCGGCCGATTGATGATGATGCCAAGCAGGCCATGCAGACTGCGGATCTCTACTTTCGGCTGTTCATGCTGAACAGCCAGGCGCCCAACGAGATATTCCGCAAGTTGAACAGCCTCATTGCCGCCGTCAACGCGGCCGCTGACCTATGGGACGCGCAACTTGGTCTGCCAGGCGCGGCGCCTGGGAGCGAGGTGTCGTGGCGGACAGAACGCCGGCGGCGCGAGGAGGCCCGGCATGTCGCCGGCGTGACCAAACCGATGCCGCTCCGCGGCGTCGACAGCCGGCTGGAAGCTCAGCAACTGCTCGCGAACCTGCAGGCGGCGCTCAATGGCGCCCTCGGCCCAGGTTTCGCCCTCGGACAAGTAGGGGTGCGCGGGAGCGCGGTGACTGGAGTGCGCAGCCGAAACCAACAGCCCTTCGAGCAGGGCACCGGAGCCTATCAAGAAACCTCGGATGCGAGCGACCTGGACTTCTTCTTCACGTCCCCGGCCCTGGAAGCCCGCATTGTCGCCACCAACCATCTGCTGGGTGATCGAGGGCTTAACGCGGGTGGGACGCTCAACGCGCAATACCTCAGCCGCTGGCTCACGAATTGCCCGGCGCCCGGAAACGGGTACGCCCATGCGATCGCGCTGGACGCGGCCTTGGATGGTTTCTCCAGCCACGCCCGCGCCCGCACCGGCCGCAAGTGCGATGTCACATTCATTGGGAATCCCACGCGCGGCGTCCTGGCCAACGACCCGGGGACCTTGATCTTATAAATTACCGTGACACGGTCGGCCCGCTCGGTCTAGGCGGGACCGTTCAGTACACGTGACGAGCCCTCGCCCGGCGCCGTATTTACAGCACAGCATTCCAGCGCTCGCGATTCACCGCCCCGCACTGGATCACAAAGTGCTCCCACCGTGAGACCGGCAGCGATTTCAGCTGGTCCGTCACGGCGACTAGATCGCCGGCCAGAAACGCATCGATGAAAGGGGCCAGTTTGGGATGGCGAGCAGCGGTTGCGCGCAGATGCCGGGTCAGCTGCTGATTGGTCTCCTGGGCGCCGCCCGCTGCCGGCAGCTGGAAAGCCAGTGGTTCCATACTGGCGGCGATCAACACGCGAGCCGCCACATCGCACACGATCGAGATGCCAGAGTGCGCGGCATACGCGGCCGGAGCCGGGATGGGATCTATGAGCCGGCCCTGGCCGGCGTCCTCCTCGAGCCAGTGAGTGAGCTGGAGCGCCGCCAGTTCACGCTGGGCCTCAGCCGTATCATCGCTGGTGTGCACCAAGTTGCAGACACCGTTATCACACCAAAAGCCGCCCCGGATTGACCCGGCAGCCGCCTCGGCCGGCTGCGTCCTGCCTTTGATTTTCAGCAAGGTCGGGATGGCGTTTTCGCCGCGCCAGATCGTCAGCAGCGATGGCCCCATCATCAATAGTTTGACCATCAAATGCCCATATTGAAGCTGATCCGCCGGGATGCTGTCGTACTGGCGGATGGCTTCGACGGGGTCTTGCTCGGCCGGCAGTTCGTCATCCGGCCCGCGATAGAAGCGCATGATCGAATTGATGTCATGGCTGATCCACTGGCGGCGCGCGACGTGGAAGCCCGTCGCTTCATGGATCGCGTGGTCGAGATTGCCCCACAGACGGCTCTGGGTGCAATCCGGCGAGTACACCGTCAGCCCGGCCTGCTGATCTTGAAATAGCTCTTTGAGCAATGCCATGTCGCTTCTCTTCGTAATCCTGACTTGCCGATCTAATGAGGCGCTCGCCGGCCGCCCGCCACCTCAGGCAGCCTGCCCATACCAGAGACCAGGAGCGCCGCGCTGAGGCCGCTCAAACGCCGCCTGTTCGCCGGACGCGCGTGCCAGGCCTGCCGGAAATACCAGCCCGGCGCCATTTCGATTGCTTATAACGCCTGCCGCCGGCGCCACTCAGCCAAATCCGCAGCATGCGCCCGATCGTGCGCCACGATCTCATCCTGGACCCAGTCGGCGATAGTGCGCTTCTGAAACCAGGGGCGCGGGGCGTTGAGAGCCTGGTCGTCCAAGGCTTCAAGTTGGCGGACGAGCTGCCGGCGCACGCCGCGAAAGTCGGCCAGGACCCGGTCGAGCGGCCGGTCTCGATACTCGGCCTGCCATGCCTCGTTCTGAGCCTGGATTTCGGCATCGGTGTATTGCACTTTGCCCGGACTCTGTCCGCGCCTGATCTTGGACAGCCCGGTGACCAGCTCAGCCTCGCACGCGGTCAGGTGCGTGAGCACGTCCTTGATCGACCAGGTGCCGTGGGTGTCCGCCGCCAGAAGTTGGGTCTCGTCCAGGCCGGCCAGCGCCGCCTCCAACCCGGCTCGCGCGTCTTCCAGCGCCTTGAGCAGCTCGGCGATTTTCATCTGCGACTCCTTCCTATCCAGTCCGCCGCCCGAAGCGCACGCGGAGCGAGCGCGCAGGGTGATCGGACCGCTTGGTCAACAACTAATCCGCGTGACCGGCGCCTAGAGATCCAGTGCCACCCTTAGGGGTTGGCCCGCGCAGGCTGCCCGCAGGACACCGGCCCCACGCAGGCCCGCACCAAGGCGGGCTGAGCCCGGGTGTGCGGTGTGAGCCCATCACAATTTTGCCCGCCGGCCATCCAGCTCCCCGGCTCCGCAGAATTATCAATCAATTACGCACGGGCGGCGAGTCGCCGCGCACAATTTTGGCGGCTTCCAGACCGGATCTGATGATCGATCTCAAGAACGCATTCGAACTGCTGGGGCTGGGTCAGGTTTGCGTCTCGCGGGCTTGAGAATAGCCAACGTGAGTGCCTCCGGTGTTCGCCGGTGCACGGAGGGAGAAGACCCGCCAGCGCTGATGCTTGGCCGGCCAGTCAAAATCCAGACACCCGATCGAATCCCCAACCAAGCCTGCCCTCAAACGGGGCCGGCGACACCCGACAATAGTCCCTGGTAAACCACCACAGGAAAATGACAGCCGATGAAAACACCACCGCAACGCTCAACAAAGCCCCGCACTCTGGCGCGCCGCCTCATGGATTGGTACAGCTGGCTAAACAAGGAATTGGAGTGTGGCATGCTGGATCTGGGCCTGTTTGTGCGCGGTGAGCGCCGGGTCGTGACAGCCGAGATGATCCTGGTCTTTCTGACACAGCTCGTCTTAATGACGGTGATCATCCTGGCTCTGGTGCTGTGGGGGCTGCTGCTCAAATACCTGGGGATTGGCGCATGATGTCTCCAGCTCCCGCACCCCGCCTGGGGTAATTCCCGATCTATCAGCCAGCCGCGTTATGCATCAGGCGCCCCAGAACCGGCACCAACCGGTCCAGCGCCTCATCCGTAGCGGCAGTCAGAAGCAGGGTCAATTCCGGCTGGTAGCTATCCTCGGTGATGTCGGTCGAGATCAGTACGTCGCCGGCCACGAGCAGGGTAAAGGAGTCGGTGTAGGCGTCCCCCTGGACGGCGCCGGTCGCTTCCCGGATATGCCAGAGCCCATAGCCGGCCGGCGTCAGCCAGTGGGCGGCGCCGTTGACGACCACACTCGCATGGGGCAGCCCGTAGTCCGTGGCTAGTTCATCGAAACAGGCGCGCAGGATGTGGTGCAGGCCGCCGGCATTCACCGCGTGCGGGAAGGTCAGACGCGCCACTTTGGCCCCAGGCGCCTGCCGCAGAGCGGTCAGGCGCTGCCGGAACCGCACGACGGATGGAGGCGGGACGGCTTTGGTCATAATCAACGCCCCTGAAACGTTTGCCGGCGCAAAGACTTAACCATAATTTGCGAAGCGCCGGACTCAGCCACCACCGCAAATCCCAGCCGCGCATACAGCCGGCCGGCCGGATTGTCCCGGTCGACGCTCAGCGAAACGGCCGGCCAGCGTCCTTGAGCCTGATCCAACAGCCGGTCCAGGAGTTGACGGCCGATCCCGCGCCCGCGGTAGTCCGGCAAGACCGCGATGGAGAGTTCTGGCGTAGCCGCATCCACGTAGCCATAGCCGGGCTCATCCGGCGTCCACAGCCGCAGCCAGGCAACCCCCACCGCCAGGCCGCCCAGCTGGGCGACGACCCCGCTGTCGCCGGGCCGGCCCCAGCCATCACTGTACCGCCGGAGCTCCGGCTGATCAACAATCTCCGCGGGAAATGGCGGCTGGCCGGCGGGTATATGCAGCGCCTGGTACAGGAATTTTCGGACGAGCACGCCATCCTGCGCCGTCAGCGGCCGAATGAGGAGTGACCGGCCCGGATTCTGGCTGGCCAATGGCGACCGTCGCGGCGCGTACCGCATCGCCACCGCCCCGGAGCCGAACTCCAGCCGGCGCACGCGCTTCAAGTCGACTTACCTCGATAAGCCCGCGAATGACATAGGCCCACGGCCGGCCAGCCTGGGGTGCACGCCGAACTCGTACTCATCGATCAATCCCAACTCCGCCAACGCCTGCGGGAACTGCACGCCTCCCACGAATAGTCCTTGACCCGGCGCCTGCTTGCGCTGCTCAACGGCCTTCCCCAGATCCCCACGCACGAGCTCCGCGTTCCAATCGACCCGCTCCAGGGCGCTGGATACGACGTACTTCTTGGCCGCATTGATCGTCCGAGCGAAAGGTTCCATCCCATCGGGCTGCGCACCCGCCGGCCACCGCCACCCGGTTTCCATCAATTCGTCGGTTGCCCGGCCAAAGAGCAGGCATCGGCCTGGGCGAGGTTCTCGGTGGCGTGACGATGCCGGTCTTCGTCCGCGGGTCTTACCCGATGATCGCAGCACCCGCCCAATGTGACGTTGATGAAATACCCAAGAGGTCGCCGCTGATGCCACGCGCGGATAAAGCTGACAGGAACACCGTCTACTTGACGATCACGTCATCGTGCAGAATGGCATAGATTTCAACCTCATGATGTTTGCCCTTGTGATACCACGCTCCCCGTGCTGTGCCTTCATGGCGGAAGCCGCATTTGTCTGCCAGCCGACGTGAAGCCAAGTTGTCAGGATGAATGACGAGCCTAATTCGGTTGACCCGTTTGGATTCAAAGAGGTACCACACCAACAGGTTGACCGCTTCGGTCGCTACGCCTTTGCCACGCTGTTCGAGCGTGTAGACCTGATAGGAGAGTTCGTATTCATCCAGATAATTGACGGTCTTGAAGAACTCGATGTGTCCGAGGATCTCGTCGGCTGGGGAGACCATGACCAGCATGCCGTCATCTTTGCTCCAAAAGCCAGTCTCTTGGAATTGCTTCTGGAAAGCTGGCTGGGCGAGGATGCCGCGGGGAAAGAAGTCACCCCGATTGTCGATGTCAACGTGATATCTGTAGAGTTGATCGAGATCGGTCTCTCGCACGGGGCGGAGTGTGATCGACTTGCCTTTGAGCATGCTGCCTTCCTCTTTGTGAAGTTGAGTGTACCACCTCAAACAGTCCAAGCCCAAGTCGTTGTCCAGAATGCCCAGCGGTGAGATCGCTTTAGCTGGTTATCCGCAAACGAGGGTGTTCCACCGTGATGACGATATTACCCTGCTTGTGCCCCTGGTCGACGTACCGATGAGCCTCGGCCATCTGTTCGAGCGGGTAGCTTCGATCAATGACCGGTCTGAGTTGTCCGGCTTCAATCAAGCCTCTCAGGTGTGCCAGGTCTTCGGGCCTTTGGCTGCCAGCCCCGTGAAGGATCTGCTTGCTGCCCGGTGAAGTCCAGCGCGCGCGAAGCCTCTGCGACAAACTCGGATTGCCTAAGTAGTAACGGCCGTTTGCCTTGAGCGCTCGCAGGCTCCGCGAAACCGAGCTCTTACCAACGACATCAATAATCACGTCATAAAGCTGGCCGCTTTGGGTGAAGTCTGCCTGTGTATAGTCGATCACCTGGTCGGCGCCGATCGAGCGCAGCATGCCCAATTTCTCGGTATGATCCACGGCCGTCACTTCGGCCCCGCGGCCCTTGGCCAGTTGGATCACCATCGTGCCGATGCTGCCGCCGGCGCCATTGATCAAGACCCGTTCACCGCTCCGAATATGGGTTGTCCTGACAAAGTGCAGGGCTTCCAGCCCGCCCACCGGAACAGCGGCGGCTTCGGCGAAGGTCAGGTTGGCGGGTTTAATGGCCAGCGCTCCACCCATCATCCCAGGTGCTTCGGCCATACACTTGTACTCGGCATACGCGCCCAGACTGAAACTGGTCGTGGCAAAGACCTGGTCGCCGGCTTGGAACCGGCGCACATTCCGGCCAACGGCCTCAATTTCCCCAGCGAGTTCCTGTCCCAGAATGATGGGCCGGGGCCTAAAGAAACTCAGATAGATCCAGATGAGCCACCTGTACTCCGCCGGGAGTTTCAGGCTCCGCAGCTCACAGTCTCCGGCGAAGGCGGTGGTCGCGTGCACCCTGATCAGCACTTCATCGTCCTTGGGGACGGGTTTTGCGACCTCTTTGAGTTGAAGCCCTTCCGGCGGCCCAAACTTCGACATGACCATGGCTTTCATCGGCAATTTTCCGGGCTTGAGCGCTTAACGGCTATTCAGTTCTGGCGCGGTTCCTACACTGTGACGACGACATTGCCCTTCTTATGCCCGGCCGCGACATAGCGGTGCGCCTCGGCCATTTGCTCCAGCGGATAGCACCGGTCAATCACCGCTTTGAGCTGGCCCGCTTCAATCAGCCCGTTGACGAACAACAGATCTTCCGCCTTGGCGCTGGCCGGCCGCAGCCCGGTGGTCGTAAAACGAACCTGTGGGCCGCCAAACAGGGAGGTCCAGAGCATCCTCAGCACAATCGCCGGCGTCGGGACCGTAGCGAGATAGACGCCCTTCGCCGTGAGTGAACCCTGGCAGCGGCCGTAGGACATCTTGCCGACGGTGTCAAAAATGATGTCGTAGCGCTTGCCGTTCTTGGTAAAGTCCGTCGTGGTGTAATCTACCACCACGTCAGCGCCGAGCGACTTCACCAGCTCCAGATTCGATGTACTGCACACCCCGGTGACTTTGGCGCCCATAGCCTTGGCCAGCTGGACTGCTGACGATCCCACCGCCCCCGATGCGCCAATGATCAGAATTGACTGTCCACGCTGGAGCCGGGCGGCATCTCTTAGGAATGGCAGGGCGGTCAAGGCCCCATTGGGAATGGCCGCGGCTTCGGCATAGGTCAGGTGGGCGGGCATTCGCGTCAGGGCCCCGTCTTCCGGCATACAGAGGTACTCGGCATAAGCGCCCAGGAGGCTCAGACCAGTATTGCCATAGACCTGGTCGCCCGGGCTGAACCGCTGCACGTCTCGCCCGACTGCCTCGATTTTCCCGGCCAGATAGAACCCCAGGATCGGTTTCTTGGGTTTCCGAAAACCATTTAAACCGGGAGCAGCGCGCATACCCGGATCTTCGGCAGCCACGGTAGTCGCATGAATGCGGATCAGGACTTCATTCGGCTGGGGGGCGGGTTTGGCGACCTGGGTGAGCTGCAGAACCTCGGGCGGGCCGAAGCGGGTATAGACAATGGCTTGCATGTTGGTCTCCTAAGCATTGAATATTCGGGCTGGGTTTCATCTATCGGGGAGCATAGCCGATGATGAGTAACCGCAGATCCACCTAAAGATGGGTTCGCGGGTGGATCTGCAATGTCAGCTCGCCAGCGCTGACATCCATCAACCGTCGGCCGCCTCGTCTGCCTGGGCGGCGGCGGTCCGAGTCGTCGCCGGCGCGGTGATGGGCGCAGGCGCCCGGTCGTCTATAATTTTGGGATGTCGACCGCGATCTTGGCCACCAAGCTCTACGCCCCGCCCCCGCGGCCTAAGGCGGTGCAGCGCCGGCGCCTGACGGAGCGCTTGAACCATGGGCTGGCGGCCGGCGGCCGGCTCACTCTGATCGCGGCGCCGGCGGGCTTTGGCAAAACCACGTTGGCGGGTGAATGGGCGGCGGGGCTGGAGCGGCCGATCGCTTGGCTGGCGCTGGATGCAGGCGACAATGACCCCACCCGCTTTCTAACCTACCTGGTGGCGGCGCTGCAGACCGTGGCGGCCGGGTTGGGCGAGGCGCTGGCGGCGGTGCTTCAGTCGCGGCAGCCGCCGCCGGCCGAGGCGGTCCTGACCGCGCTGCTGAATGAGCTGACCGCGCTGCCCGGCCCGCTGGTCCTGGTGCTGGATGATTATCATGTGATCGAGGCCGCGACGGTGGACCGGGCGCTGGCCTTCCTGCTCGAGCATCTGCCGCCGCAGCTGCACGTGGTGCTCACGACCCGCGAAGACCCGCAGCTGCCGCTGGCCCGCTACCGGGCGCGGGGACAGCTGACCGAGCTGCGCGCCGCCGACCTGCGGTTTACGGCCGCCGAAGCGGCTGAGTTTTTGAGTCAGGTGATGGGCCTCCACTTCGCGGAGGCGGACCTGGCCGCGCTGGAAACGCGCACTGAAGGCTGGGTGGCCGGCCTGCAGCTGGCGGCCCTGGCCATGCAGGGGACGCAGTCGCGGCCGGGCCAGCCGGCGGCCAGCGAATTTATCCGCAGCTTTGCGGGCGATCACCGCTACATCGTTGACTATCTGGTTGAGGAAGTGCTGCGGCGTCAGCCGGAACCGGTGCGGCAGTTCCTGCTGCAGACCGCCATCCTTGACCAATTGAGCGGCCCGCTGTGCGAGGCGGTCACCGGCCTGGCCGACGGCGGCGCGCGGCTGGAGGCTTTGGAGCGCGGCGGCTTTTTTGTGGTGCCGCTGGATGACCGGCGCCGCTGGTATCGCTATCACCACCTCTTCGCGGATGTGCTCCGGGCGCATCTCAAAGCCGAACAGCCCGATCAACTGGCAACCTTGCATCAACGCGCCAGCGCCTGGTATGAGCGGAACGGCTCAGCCGCGGACGCGATCCACCATGCCCTGGCCGCGGCCGATTTCGCGCGCGCGGCGGACCTGATCGAACTGGCCGTGCCCGCCGTGCGCCGCAGCCGGCAAGAGGCCGTGCTGCTGGGCTGGCTGCGGGCGCTGCCCGCTGAACTCTTCCGTAACCGGCCGATGCTGAACGGCCACTATGCGGCGGTGCTGCTGCAAAACGGCGAGCTCGAAGGGGTCGAGGCCCGCCTGCGGGCGGCCGAACAAGCGCTGGAGCAGCCGGCCGGCTCAACGGTTCAGCGGGTGGTGCGGGATGAGGTCGAATGGCGCCGCCTGCCCGGTTGGATCGCCGTGCACCGGGCCGGCCTGGCCCTGGCACGGGAGGAGGTGGCCAGCGCTACGCGATATGCGCGTCAGGCGCTTGAGCTGGTCACCGCTGACGATGATCTCGGCCGCGGCGCGGCGGCGGCGCTGCTCGGTCTCGCGGTCTGGCGTCATGGCGATTTGGAAGCGGCCCAGCAGGGCTATGCCGAAAGCATGGTCAGATTGGAGCGCGCCGGCCACTTCTCGGATGTGCTCGGCTGCGCGCTGGCGCTGGCCGATATGCAGATCGCCCAGGGCCGCCTGCACGCGGCCAGGCGAACTTATGAACAGGCACTGCGGCTGGCGCCGGACCAGGGCCTGCCCGTCTTACGCGGCACCGCCGACATGCTAGTGGGCCTGAGCGAGCTGCGGCTCGAGCACAACGAACTGCCGGCCGCCGCTGAGCTCTTACAGCGGGCCGAGGCCCTGGGTGAACACCTGGGGCTGCCGCAGAACCCCTATCGGCGGCGCGTGGCCCGGGCGCGCCTGCAAGCCGCGCATGGCGACCTGGCCGGCGCCCTCGCCTTGTTGGAGGAAGCGGAGCGCCGATATGCGGGTGATTTCTCCCCGAATGTGCGCCCGATCGCGGCCCTGAAAGCCCGGCTGTGGGTGAAGCAGGGCCGGCTCGCCGAAGCCCAGCGCTGGGTGCGCGAGCAAGGTCTATCGGCGGATGATGAGCTCAGCTATCTGCGCGAGTTCGAGCACTTCACCCTGGCCCGGGTGCTCCTGGCTCAATTCCAAACGGACCGCGACCAGGCGCCTTTGGGCGCGGCCCAGCGGCTGCTTGAGCGCCTCCAACAAGCGGCGGAGGCCGGCGGACGGGCCGGCAGTGTCGCGGAGGTGCTCATGTTGCAAGCACTCGCCCATCAAGCGCGGGGCGATCTCCCGGCCGGCCGGGCGGCGTTGGAGCGCGCACTGCATCTGGCGGAGCCGGAGGGCATGGTGCGCGTCTTCTTGGATGAAGGTGCGCCGCTGGCGCGGCTGCTGCGCGCAACGCCGGCCGGCGGTCGGCCGTCTGATTTCGCCAGCCAGCTGTTAACGGCTTTAGAGCCCGAGCCAGCGCTTGGCGCCGCGCCGCCCTTGGTCGAACCGCTGAGCCAGCGTGAACTCGAGGTCCTGCGCCTGTTCCAAGCCGAGCTGTCCGGCCCGGAGATCGCCCGCGAACTGGTGATTGCCCTCAGCACCCTGCGCACCCACACGAAGCGCATCTACGGCAAGCTCAACGTCAACAGCCGGCGGGCCGCCGTCAAACGAGCCATAGAGCCAGGCCTGATCTAGCCTCGCCCGCCCACCCGCGCCCCTCAAGCC
>JAGOBN010000064.1 GCA_017999235.1 Anaerolineales bacterium
GCTTTGTGGTGGCCGGCCTGCTCACCAAGCTGCTGGGCGTGATGCCGTCCCTGGCCTACAATCTGATCCTGCCCATGCTGTTCTCGCTGGTGGGCGTGAACGCGTTTGGCGTGGCGTATAACCTGGTGGCGGGGGCGAATGTAGGGGTGAGGGGGCTGGGGATTAGAGAGTCAGGGGTTAAGGGGTTAGGGGTCCCTAGCGCCGTTGCCGAAGCCCAGCTGGATGACCGTGCCGTCGGTGAAGCGCAGACGGCCGGCGATGAGGCGGCGCCCGAGTCGCTGATCCCGAATCCCTCCGCCGACTCCAGCACCGCGCCGGAGCCGCTCATCTCGGATCTCTCCGTTGCGCCAGCCGCGTCCTCCCAGCTCCCAATCACCCAATCACCAATCACCAATCACCCAATCCCCCCTTCTCCCCTCCCCAACGCCTACCTGGCCGGCGTGGCCGCGGCGCTGTTGATCGTGGTCCTCGGCAACCTGGGGCAGGTGCGCACCTACTTGTCCGGCTTCCAGAAAGCGGCGGATCGCCCGGCGTTGGCCGGCACGGTGCTGGGCGACAACGACTTCTCCGCCACGCTGAACGGGATGGTGCGGGTGTTGACCGGCCGGACCGAGATGCCGGTGGGGCTGGGCTCCTGGTATTGGGACGCCACCCGCATTGTGCCGAACATCAACGGCAGCGGCTCCGAGATCGCCGAGTTCCCGTTTTTCACATTCCTGTACGCGGATCTGCACGCGCACATGATCGTCATGCCCTTCACGGTGCTGGCGATGGGCTGGGCCGTGGCGTATCTGCAGGGCTTTGGCCGGCGGCGGCGCTGGTGGGAGTCCCTGGCGCTGTGGCTGCTGGGCGGGCTGGCCATCGGCGTGACGCGCCCTTCCAACACCTGGGATTACCCCATGTATCTGGCGCTGGGGAGCGCGGCGGTGCTGGGCGCGCACTGGCTGGCCGATCCGCGCCTGACGCGCCAGAACCTGCTGGCGGCCGGCGGCCGGCTGGCACTGCTGATTGGTTTGACGCTGCTGCTCTACCGGCCCTTTGACCAATGGGTGGTGGTGCCGCTGACCGAGCTCAAGCTGTGGACGGGCGAGCGCACCTCGTTTGAAGCCTATTTCTACATCCACGGTCTGTTCTTGTTCCTGCTGGTGAGCCTGCTGGTGATCGAGGCCCGCCGCTGGCTGGCGGACACGCCGGCCACGGTGCTGCGCGAAGCCCCGGACTGGCTGGGGACTCTGGCGCTGGTGGGCGTGGCCTTCCTGGCTGTCCTGGGCGGCTTGGTGTATCTGGGCGTGAACGTGGCCTGGGTGGCGCTGCCGCTGCTGGCCTGGGCCGGCCTCCTGCTCTTACGCCCGCGCCTGGCGCCCGAGAAGCGCGTGGTCTTCTTCCTGCTCGGCACCGGCCTGGCGGTGACGATGTTTGTGGATCTGGTCACCCTGGGCGGCGACCGCATGAACACGTTCTTCAAGCTGTACATGCAGGTGTGGATGCTGTTCAGCGTGGCGGCCGGCGCGGCGCTGGCCTGGGTGTGGGCCGATCAGCCCCGCTGGCCCGGGAACTGGCGCAGCGGCTGGACCATCGCCTTGATCGCGCTGGCCGGCGCGGGCGCGCTGTACACGGTGACCGCGGCCTCGGCCAAGATGCGTGACCGGTTCGTGCCGTACGCGGTCTCCGGCGCCGGCGGCGGGTGCGAACCGCTGCCGGGCGTGCCGCTGCCGTATGACCGCGGCCGGGAGCCGGCCCAACAGCCGGCTGGCCTGGACGGCCTGCAATACCTCACCTGGAGCGCGTACTGCGAGCAGGGCTATTTCCTGCCGCTGGTGTACGACTATGACGCCATTCGCTGGCTGCAGGCCAACGTGGCCGGCTCCCCCGTCATCGCCGAGGGCCAGACCTTTGACCTGTATCGGATATCCAGCCGCTATGCCTGGAACACCGGCCTGCCGGATGTGGTCGGCTGGGACTGGCATCAGCGTCAGCAGCGCGGCGCCCTGCCAACCGAATTCATCACCCAGCGCGGCCTGCGGGTCTCGGAGTTTTACGCCACCCTCGATGTGCCAGCGGCCGAAGCCTTCCTGCGCCGCTACGACATCGGCTATGTGATCGTGGGGCCGTTTGAGCGCGCGCACTACGAGGCCGCCGGCCTGGCGAAGTTCGAGCAGCTGACGGCCGCCGGCCGGCTGAGGGTGGCGTATCAGAACCCGGGTGTGACGATCTACGCCGTCAATCCGCCGGCCGCCGGGCAATAGCCAAGCCTCGCGGTGCTGGAACCCGGACCCATCATCCGGCTGGCCGGCCCGCTTTTACTTATCGATGCCAGGACTTCTGTATGCCTGAACTGCGTTTTGACACTTACTACAAGTACGCCGACCTCACCGCCCTGCTTCAGGACTTCGCCGCCCGCTACCCTGCGCTGTGCCGGCTGCAGTCCATCGGGCGCAGCCATGAGCAGCGCGAGATCTGGCTGGTGACCCTGACCAACACCGCCGCCGGCCCGGATACCGCCAAGCCGGCCTTCTGGGTGGACGCCAATATCCATGCCACCGAGGTGTCGCCCTCCGCCTGCGCGCTCTACACCATCGCCAAGCTTCTGCGGGGCTACGGCCAGGACCCGCGGCTCACGCGCCTGCTGGATACGCGCGTGCTCTATATCGTGCCGCGTTTCAACCCGGATGGCGCCGAGCTGTATTTGGACGGCCGCCACCGCCGCGTCCGCTCGAGCACGCGCCTGTACCCGTTCCCCGAGCCGCGCGACGGCCTGCACGAAGAGGATGTGGATCAGGACGGCCGCGTGCTGTTGATGCGCGTGCCGGATGCCAACGGCCCGTGGAAGGTCCACCCGGATGAGCCGCGCCTGCTGGTGCCGCGCGCCGCCGACGGCTCGGACAGCGGCCCGTACTATCGCGTCCTGCCCGAAGGCGCCATCCGCAATTACGACGGCGTGCAGATCAAGGTGGCGCCCAAACCGGAGGGCCTGGATCTCAACCGCAACTTCCCGCTGGAGTGGGCGGTGGAGAGCGAGCAGCCGGGCGCCGGCCCGTATCCCGTCAGCGAGCCCGAGGTGCGCGCCGTCGTCCAGTTCATCGTGGATCACCCGAACATCACGGGCGCCATCGCTTTCCACACGTGGAGCGGCGTCTACCTGCGCCCGTATGGCACCCGCGCGGATGAAACCTTCCCGGCCGAGGACTTGTGGACGTTCCAGGAGATCGGCAAGCAGGCCACCAAGCTCACCGGGTATCCGGCCATCTCGGTGTATCACGAGTTCCGCTACCACCCCAAAGAAACCATCAAGGGCGTTTTCGACGACTGGTTGTACGACCACCTGGGCCTGTACGCCTGGACGTGCGAGCTGTGGAACCCGCAGCAGCAGGCCGGCATTGACCTCAATACCGGCCCGGACGGCAAGGGCGCCTCGCGCCATATCGAGTGGTCGCGGATCCACCCGGTGGAAGAAGACCTGAAGATGCTGAAGTGGAACGATGAGGTCCTGGCCGGCCGCGGCTTCGTGCGCTGGTATCCCTTTGACCATCCGCAGCTGGGGCCGGTGGAGCTGGGCGGCTGGGATCTGGAGTATGCCTTCCGCAACCCGCCGCCGCACCTGTTGGAGAAGGAGATCGCGCCGCACGCCGATTTCATCATCTGGCACGCCCTGATCTCGCCGCTGCTGGAATTCCAGGCTGTGACGGTGACGCCGGTGGGGGAGGGCGTGTACCGCGTGCGCGCGGTGGTGGAGAACACCGGCTGGCTGTCCACGGCCATCACCGCCCGCGCGGTGGAGAAGAAGCTGGTGCGCCCGCTGGAGCTGGAGCTGACCCTGCCGGCCGGCGCCGCGCTGGTGAGCGGTGAGCGCAAGGTGGAAGCCGGCCAGCTCGCCGGCCGCGCCCTGAAGCTGTACAGCGACGTCTGGGCGTACGATCCCACCGATGACCGCGCCAAAGCGGAGTGGGTGGTGCACGCCCCGGCCGGCGGCGAGGTCACCGTCACCGCCCGCCATCCGCGCGCCGGCCAGATCACGCGCGCCATTTCTCTTTAACCACTAACCACTACTCACTCATCACTGAATGTCCGACTTCGCCGCCTTTGCCCTCTGGTATCTCGCCGTGAGCGCTGCCGGCCTCCTGGCCCTGCCGCTGGCTTTCCGGCTGTTTCGGGCCCTGCCGGAGCGCGGCTATGCGCTGGCGCGGCCGCTGGGCCTGTTGGCGGCCGGCTATGTGTTCTGGGCGCTGGGCTCGCTGGGGTTTCTGCGCAACGAGGCCGCCAGCGTCTGGGTGGCCGCCGGCCTGGTGTTGGCGGCCGGCCTGGTCTGGCTGGGGCGCGCCGGCCTGGGGGAGCTGCGCGGCTGGCTGCGCGCCCAGGCCGGCTACGTGCTGCGCGTGGAAGCGCTCTACCTGGCGGCCTTCGCGCTGCTGGCGGTGGTGCGGGCGTATAACCCGGACATCGTCAGCACCGAGAAGCCCATGGAGTTGATGTTCATCAACGCCATTCTGCGCAGCCCGGCCTTCCCGCCCAACGATGCCTGGCTGTCCGGCCACGCCATCAGCTACTACTACTTTGGTTATCTGCTGATCGCGGCGCTGATTAAGGTGACCGGCGTGGCCTCGGCCGTGGCCTTCAATCTCGGGCTGGCCATGCTGTTTGCGCTGACCGTCACCGGCTCCCTGGGCGTGGCCGTCAATCTGCTGGCGCTCACGCAGACGCCGGACGCCGGCCGCCCGCCGGCGGTCGTCCAAAAAGTGTTTTGGCCCGCGCTGCTGGCCCCGCTGATGATTGTGGCGGCCGGCAACTTCTACGGCGTCGTCCGGCTGGCCCACGCCAACGGCTGGCTGGCTGATCTCGCGGTGCCGGCCGTGTATTACCATTTTGGCGACGCGGCCCTGGGCGAGCCGGCCGGCCTGCGCGCCGGCCTGGTGAATGTCTGGACCTGGCTGGACCTCAAAGGCGCGAATACCCCGCCGGCGCCGCCGGCCCAGCCCGGCTTCAACTGGGACCCCGGCTTCTGGTGGTGGTTCAACGGCGCGCGCATCACCCATGACCGCAATCTGGTGGGCCAGGAAACGGAAGCCATCACCGAAGTGCCGGCCTTCTCGTTTGTGCTGGGCGATCTGCACCCGCACGTGCTGGGCCTGCCGTTTGTGTTTGTGGCGCTCGCCCTCGGCTTGAACTGGCTGCTCTGGGCCGCCGGCCTGGCCCGCCCGCCGGTGCGGACTCAAGCCGCAGCTCAATCGGCCGCCGACGTTCAAAGTGAGTTCAGCGCGGCCGCTGAACCCCGCGTTCCCTCGGCGGCGGGCCGCCGGTCCTGGGATCCGGGTTTTCCGGTCCAGCCTCTCATCCCGGACCTGTTCGTCTCCGCGCTGATTCTGGGCGGCCTGTCGTTTCTCAACACCTGGGATTTCCCCATCTACCTCTTCGTGGTGGTGATGGCCCTGGCGCTGGGGTTGGGGCTGGCTTGGGGCTGGGATGAACTGTGGCGCCGATGGACGGTCGTGGCCGCCTTCGCCGGCGCGC
Source organism: Anaerolineales bacterium (assembly GCA_017999235.1). Next base: position 5,506 of record JAGOBN010000064.1, read on the forward strand.
TGGTGGGGCTGGGGTTCGGCCTGTATCTGCCGTTTTACTTCACGTTCCAATCCCAGGCCGGCGGGCTGCTGCCCAACCTCATCTATCCCACCCGTCTGCCGCAGACGGTGGTGCTCTTCGCGCAGGTCCTGCTGGCCTCCCTGCTGTATGTGGGCTGGCTGGCGGTGCGCGCGCGGCGCAGCCTGGATTGGCGCGCGGCGCTGTGGACCGGCGGCGGGCTGCTGGGCTTCCTGATCCTGGCGGTCGCCGCGCTGTCCGTGGGCGCGTGGCTCAACCCGCAGCTGGCCTCCTTCATTGATGGCTTTATCGCGCCCCTGAGCCGCACTGAGGCGCTGGCTTTATTGTTCCAGCGCCGGCTGGTGGATTCGCTCACCTCGCTGCTGGCGGCTGGGCTGATTGGGCTGTGCGCGGGTTTGGCCGTGGGCGCCCTGCGCCGGCCCACCACCAATCTCCAATCCTCCAATCTCCCAATCCCTAACTCCCTCACCCGCTCGCCCGCCGTCCTCTTCACGCTCCTGCTGGTCCTCACCGGCGCCCTCCTCTTGCTGGGGCCGGAGTTTGTGTACCTGCGCGATAACTTCGGCACGCGCATGAACACGATCTTCAAGTTCTATTTCCAGGCCTGGGTGTTGTGGGGCCTGGCCGGCGCGTTTGGGATCTGGCTGATCCAACGGGAGGCGCGGCCGGGGGTGGGGCGCGCGGCCGGGATGCTGGTGGGCGTGGCGCTGGCGGCCGGCCTGCTGTACACCGTGCCGGCCGTGTGGAGCAAGGCCAATCACTTCAGCGGGCCGGCCACGCTGGATGGGCTGGCGTACTTCGCCCAGCAGCACCCGGACGATTGGGCCGCCATCCAGTGGCTGCAAGCCAACGTGGCCGGCGCGCCCGGCGCGGCTTCTGCGCCCGTCATCGCGGAGGGCATTGGCGGGCAGTATTGGATTGAAGGCCGCTTCTCGCGTATCGCCATGGCCACCGGCCTGCCCACCGTCATGGGCTGGCCCGGCCATGAGGCCCAGTGGCGCGGCCGCGCCTTCGACGCGGTGAGCGAGCGCGAGGGCCAGATCCAGCAGTTGTATCAGGTGCGGGATTGGACCGTCACGCAAGCCATCCTCACCCGTTACAATATCGAGTACGTCGTCGTCAGCGGCCTGGAGCGCCAGAAATATGGCGTGATCTATCAGGCCAAGTTCGACGCCTACATGCGCCCGGTCTTTCAGTCCGGGGATGTGACCATCTATCAGCGCCTGGCCGGCGCCCCCTAACCCGCAGGACAATCGGCTGTGACACTGACACGCGAGACTGACCTTTCCTCCCCGGCGGCGGACACCCCGCGCCTCGGTCTGAGCGTCGAGGCCGCGCTTTATCTGGGCCTCTTTGGCCTGGCCCTCTGGCTGCGCCTGGACGGGCTGGGCGCGGCGCCGCTGAACGACCCGGAAGCGCGGGCGGCTCTGGACGTCTGGCGCTTTGTGCGCGGCGCGCCGGAGGCCGGCCTGCCGGCCAGCCCGCTCTACTTCTTCTTCACGGCCGTGGCCTTTCTGGTGCTCCCCGCCAGCGATGCCCTGGCGCGTCTGGCGCCCGCGCTGGCCGGCGCCGGCCTGACGTGGCTGCCGTGGTTCTTCCGGCGTGAACTGGGCCGCGGGCCGGCGCTCCTCACCGGCGGGCTGCTGGCGGTCTCCAGCACCCTGCTGGCCGCGGCGCGCAGCGCGGACGGGGCCACGCTGGTGCTCCTGACGTTCGGGGTCGCGTTGGGGTGCCTGCGCCGGTATCAGGCCGGCGGCTCAGCGCGCTGGCTGATCGGCGCGGCGGCGGCTTTGGGCGCGGCTTTGGCCGGCGGCCGGGACGGCCTGATCGGCCTGCTGCTGCTCGGCCTGGTGGCCGGGGTGGCGGCGCGCTCCCGGCGCGCGGCTGACGAGGCCGGGCCGGCGCTCCGCACCGCGGTGGCGGCGGAGCGCTGGGCGGTGCTGACGGCGCTGGCGCTCAGTCTGATTCTGGTCGCCACGTTCGGGCTGACGTATCGGTCCGGGTTGGCGGCCGTGGGGGCGGGCTGGCTGAACGCGCTGACTGGGTTTGGCCTGGCGGCCGCCGGGCGCTCGCCTTTCGTGGTTCCCGTTTTCTTGACCGCTTACGAGCCGCTGATCCTGGTATTTGGCCTGGCCGGCGCTGTCCGGGCTTTCCGCACCGGCCAGGCGGCTGGGCGAGTGTTGGCCGGCGCCGCCCTGCTGGGGCTGATCTTCACGCTGCTCTATTCGGGACGTGAGCTCCGCGATGCGGCCTGGGTCGTGATCCCGCTGACCGCCCTGGCCGCGCAGGCGCTGTTGGCGTCCGTGGACGCGCCGCGCGAGGAGTGGCTGCAGGCCGGCGCGTTGGCGGGTCTGCTGCTGGCGCTGCTGGTCTTCGCCGGCCTCAACCTGGCGCGCTATTTTGATCAGGTCACGCTCAACGCCGCGGCCTGGCCGCCCACCTTCAGCACCGCGCCCAGTTTCTGGCTGGCGCTGATGACGCTGGTGGTGGCCGGCCTCATTACGTTTCTATTTGGGGTCACCTGGTCGCCGCGCGCCGCTCAGCTGGGGCTGCGGCTGGCCGGCGCCGCCGCTTTGCTGGCGGTCACCGTCAGCGCCGGCTGGGGGCTGACCCAGTGGCGGGCCGCGGAGCCGGCCGAGGTGTGGTGGCCGCGTCCCACGGCGCTGGATGTGCGCCGCCTGGTGGCCACGCTGCAGGCGGTCTCCAACTTCAGCGTTGGCCAGGAGACCGAGATTGCGGTGACCGTGGCCGCCAGCCCGGACGGCGCGCTGGCCTGGGCGCTGCGTGAGTTTCCGCAGGCCGCGTTCACGCCCAGCCTGGACGCGTCCATCGACAGCCCGGTGGTGATCGCGCCGGCCGGCGAGCAAAACCCCGCTCTGGGCTCGGCCTATGTCGGCCAGGGCTTTACCGTCTATCGCCAGTGGCGTCCTGAGAATCTCTTCACCCACGAGCAAGTGCTCTGGTTCTTCACCCGCCAGGCGCCGGATGAAGCGGAACTCTATATCCTCTGGGTCCGCCAAGACATCCAGCAGCCCCGGACAGTTATCCAGCCTTAATCCCTAATCCCTAACCCCCAAGCCATCATGTCCCTCCCCTCCATCATCGCCATCGACGGCCCGGTCGCCTCGGGGAAATCCTCCGTCGGCAAGCAGCTCGCCGACCGGCTGGGTTATCTCTTCTTCGATACCGGCGTGCTCTACCGCGCGGTCACCTACCTGGCGCTGCGGGCGGGGGTGCCGCTGACCGATGCCGAGGCGGTGGCCGAGTATGCCGCGCGCACGCCGGTGGATGTCCAGCCCCCCACGGTGGCCGATGGCCGGGATTGCACGGTGCTGGCGGCCGGCGCCGAGGACATCACCTGGGCGCTGCGCGCTAAAGACGTGGAAGACAACGTCTCGCTTGTGGCGGCGGTGCCGGGCGTGCGCCGGGTGCTGACCAGCCAAATGCGCCGCATCGGCCTGCGCGGCCGGGTGGTGATGGTGGGCCGCGATGTGGGCACGGTGGTCCTGCCGGAAGCGGACGGCAAGCTGTTTCTCACCGCCTCGGCCGAAGCCCGCGCCCGCCGGCGCTTTGCCGAAGCCCAGGCGCGCGGCGAGACCCGCACCTTGGCCGAGATCCTGGAAAACCTGCGCGAGCGCGACCGCATCGACTCGTCGCGGCTGACCGCGCCCCTGCGCGCCGCCGATGACGCCGTGCAGCTCGACACCACCGACCTCGACCTGCCGGGCGTGGTCGCCCAGATCGAAGCCGTGCTGGCCGCCCATGCGCCCGCCGGCTGAGTTCTGGCGCGCGCTGGACGCCTTGGCCGCCGGCCCGGTGGTGGTGGACCGGCCGCGCGGCGCCGCCCACCCGCGCTACCCGGAGCTGATTTATCCCTTGGATTACGGCTACCTGGCCGGGACGCGCGGCGGCGATGGCGCCGGCGTGGACGTTTGGCGCGGGAGCTTGCCGGAAGCGGCGGTGACGGCTATCCTGTGTACTGTGGATCAGCATAAACGCGACGCGGAATTGAAGCTCCTGCTGGGCTGCACGGCCGAGGAAGCGCAGCGGCTCTGGCGCTTTCACAACTCCGGCGCCCAAACCGCTTTACTCATCGAACGGCCGGCCGATGTCTGAAATCTCCTCGGTCTCCTCAGCCGCGGCGGACACGGGCCGGCGCCGCTACGACCATGCCCAGCTGGAACCGGCGCGCCGCCGGCTGCGCTGGCTGCTCACCCATATTGGCTGGCGCTTTTTGGCGCGGGTCGATTACGGCCGGATTGCGGGCCTGGAGCATTTGCCGGCGCGCGGGCCCGCCATCGTGATGATCAACCACATCGCTTTTCTGGACCCGATTTTGGTGATGGGCAATCTGCCGCGCAACATTGTGCCGCTGGCCAAGGCCGAGGTCCACCGCCTCCCGCTGTGGGGCTACTTCACCCGCCAGTGGCAGGTGATCTCGGTCCACCGCGACGAGCTGGACCGGCGGGCGGTGGAACACGCGCTGGCCGTGCTGGCCGCCGGCGAGGTGATCTTGATCGCGCCGGAGGCCCACCGCCACCCGGCGCTGGGCGAGGCCCGCGAGGGCGTGGCCTATCTGGGCTACAAGAGCGGCGCGCCCATCATCCCGGCGGCGGTCGAAGACACGCCTGGCTATCCCACCCTGGTCGGCCCCTGGAATGCGCGCCAGCCCGGCGCCCACTTCCGGCTGGGCCGGCCGTTCCAGTACAAACCGTGGGCCGGCCGTCTGCCCCGCGAACGTCTGCGGCTGATGACGGACGAGGCCATGTACGTTTTGGCCGGCATGCTGCCCGAGCACCGGCGCGGCCACTACGCGGACTTGACGCGGGCCACCACCGAAACCATCGAGTTCGTCCGCTGATGGGCCGCCGCCTGAGGTGGCTCTGTTGCGCCGCGTGGCTCGCGGCAGGATGCGCGCCGATGTCCGCACCGCCTCAACCGACCCTGCCCGCGGCCCGTCCGGCCGACTTTCAAGTGACGTACGATTGGGACAACGGCTCGCTGCCGCCGCCCTATCACTATGAGTACACGCTGACGGCCGGCCCCGGCGAGCAAGGCTCGCTGCGCTACGTGCCGGGCTACGGCTTTGATGATCCGCCGGTCTGGACCGAGAGCTTCCCGGTTACGGCCGGCGATCTGGACGCCTTGTACGCGCTGGCCGTCAGCGAGAACCTGCTGCGCGCCGATTGGCCCACGGTCGATAACCCGCCGGTGGGCGGCGAGGTGGGCTACGCCGCGCTGGTCGCGGCGGGGCAGACCTTCCACATCCCCAGCGCGCTGACCGACGCCGATCAGGCCGCGGCCGACGCGTTGTATTGGCGGCTCACCCGGCTCGCGCCGCCGGCGCTGTGGGACAAGCTCACCGCCCAGCGCGAGGCCTTCATGGAGGCGCGGCGCTGACGGCGCCGGCATGACCAGCGCGTTGAATTTCCAAGAGACCGAGC
>JAGOBN010000680.1 GCA_017999235.1 Anaerolineales bacterium
CGGGCGGAGGCCCAGCCGGAAGCCGTGCTGTTCGCGGGTGACGCCGTGGGCTACGGGCCGGACCCCGCCCAGTGCGTGCGCTGGCTGGCCGCCAACGCCCAAGTAGCGGTGCGCGGCAATCATGACGTCGCCCTGCTCCAGCCGGAAGTGGGCGGCTTCCCGCCGGAATTGGCGGACGCCGCGCGGGAGAGTCTGGCGTACACCCGCCGCGCGCTCACGGCCGATGATTTGGCGGCCCTCCGGCAGTGGCCGCTGTCCGCCGCCGCCACCTTCGGCGGCGCGCGGTTCCTGGTGGTGCATGGCACGCCGGCCGAGCCGCTGACCGGCGCGCTGGACCCGGCTACCTGCGCGGAGGCCGAACTAGAGCGCCTGTTTGGCGATGTGCCGGCCGACGTCATCGTCCTGGGCCATACGCATGTGCCGGCCTTGCGCCGTTTTCAGAACAAGCTGATCGTCAACCCAGGCAGCCTGGGCCAGCCCCGCTACGGCGTCCCGGACGCCACCTTTGCGGCCTGGCAAGATGGGCGCGTGCAGATCCACCACCTGCATTACGATCATCATGCGCCGGCCCACAAACTGCCGCTGCTCGGGCTCAGCCCGGAAACCACCGAGCAGCTGGCCGCCGTGCTGGAGACCGGGCTGGTCTGAACGCCGGCCCAGACGAAGGGAGCGCCTCATGCCTAACCCGCTGCCAATCCCAGCGTCACCGCCCGCCCGGCCCGCTCAGTTTCTCCCCGAATGCCGCCCGACCGCTGTCGGCAGTATGCCGCACACCGACCCGGCCACGGCCTGCGAGTTGGTGCGCCGCTATCTGCCGGAGATCCCGGCCTGGCCGCAGCTGCCGCGCCGCGACTTTCGCGAAAGCATTTACGCCCAATACAGTGCCGGCTTCCCCGGCACCGTCCTGACCGGCAACCGGCTGTACGTGGATCGTGAACGCGACCTGGCCCCTGAACTGGAACGGCTGTACACACATTACCTGGAGGTCTCGGCCGGCGCGGAGGCCGCCAGCACGGCCGCCGCGCTAGACGCCGACTACGCCGCCGGCCTGGCCCGCTTCCTCACCTTAAGCTTCCCGCGGGCGCGGGCCGTCAAAGGCCAGGTGATTGGCCCGGTCAGCTGGGGGCTCACCCTCACTGACCAGGACCGGCGCGCCGTCTTATATGACGAGGCCCTGGCCGATGCTATGGCCAAACACTTGCGCCTGAGCGCGGCCTGGCAAGAGAGCGTCCTGCGGCGGCTGGCCCCGGAAACCATTATGGTGGTCGACGAGCCTTATCTGGCGTCCGTCGGCTCGGCGCATGTGGCCGTGGCCCCCGCGCAGATCGTGGCGCTGTTGGAGGAGGTCTTCGCCGGCCTGCGCGGCCTAAAAGGCGTGCATTGCTGCGGCAACACGGATTGGGGATTGGTCCTCAGCACCAGCCTGGACATCCTAAACTTCGACGCTTTTAACTTCGCCGAGACGCTGGCGCTCTATCCGGACGCCGTGCGCGCCTTTTTGAAGCGCGGCGGGCTGGTGGCGTGGGGCCTGGTGCCGGTGGTGGACGACGCGCAAGTGCTGGCCCAGAACGCGCCGGCCTTGGTAGACCGGCTAGAGACGGCATGGCGGCATCTGGCTGCCCGGGGCGTGGCCTTCGACGACCTGGTCCACAGCGCGTTGATCACGCCGGCCTGCGGCCTGGGCACGCTCTCCCCGGCCGCCGCCGAGCGCGCCCTGGCCTTGACGGCCGATGTCTCGCGCCGGCTGCGGCACCGTTATTTCGCCGGCCAGGGCGAGCCGCCCGGCTTGGCGTAAAATGGCGGCATGGACGCGCCGCGCCTCACGCCGCTCCGCCAGGTGGTGCTGGCCGCCACCGGCCAGGATGTGCGCCACTGTCACCAGTGCGCGCTGTGCGATCTGCGGCTGGCTGAACAGGCCGATATCGCCGTCTCGGCGCTGATCCAGCTGATTCTGGACGATGACGACGAGATTCTGACCAGCCAGGTCGTCTGGTCTGACACAGTGCTGGCCAGCGCGCGGGAGTTGTGCGCGCGCAGCCTAAACTTGCAGCCGATCTTGCTGGCCCTGCGCGCCGAGGCCGGCCGGCGCGGTCTGGCGCCTTGACCGCCGCCGACTGAGCCGCGCCTCTTCCGTCACTTTGGAGATCCCTCATGAAACTCGCCATTACCGGCAAGGGCGGCGTCGGCAAGACCACTCTCACCAGCCTGCTGGCCGGCTACTACGCCGAGCAGGGCTTGACCGTGATGGCCATTGACGCCGACCCCTCGCCGTGTCTGGGCGCGGCGCTCGGCTTCCCCCCCGAGCTGGTGGCCGGCCTGACGCCCATCGCCGAGATGAACGAGCTGATCTACGAGCGCACCGGCGCCCAGCCCGGCACCACCGGCGGCTACTTCAAGATCAACCCGCGCGTCGACGACATCCCCGACCGCTTCACTGCCATCCACCGCAATATCCGGCTGTTGGAATTGGGCGCGGTCAAATTGGGCGGCTCCGGCTGCATCTGCCCGGAGAGCGTTCTGCTCAAACAATTGGTCTCGCACATCCTCCTGCGCCGGAATGAAGTGGTGCTCCTGGATATGTACGCGGGCGTGGAACATTTGGGCCGGGCCACGGTGGATGCCGTGGACGCCCTGATCGTGGTGGTGGAGCCGGGCTCGCGCAGCCTGGCCACCGCCAGCCAGATCAAGGCCCTGGCCGGCGATATCGGCCTCCGGCGCCTATTTCTGGCCGGCAACAAGGTCAGAACCGCCGCTGACCGGGCCTACATCGCCGAGCACTCGCCGGGTCTGCCCGTGTTGGGCTACCTGCCGGCCACCGTGGCGGCCCAAACCGCCGACCAGGCCGGCCAATCCGCCTATAACGCCGTGCCAGAGATGGCGGCCGCTGCCCGCGAAATCGCGACCGCCCTGGGACACGCACTTCAACCCGCCGGCTGAGCGTCGCCCGGCCAAGGTTAACGCCCCGAG
>JAGOBN010000065.1 GCA_017999235.1 Anaerolineales bacterium
GGGTCTGAGCCAGGCCCAGGGCCAGCGTCAGCGTGCCGATGGCGTTATCGGGCTGGTTAAGCGCCAACTGCGCCTGACCTAACCCGAGCGTCGCCTCCCAGCGGTCCGGCGTCAGTTTTAGCGTTTCTTGAAAGTCGGCGCGCGCCTTATCTGGATTGGCGGCCGGCAGCAGCAGATACACTTGGCCGCGCCGCATGAACGCCTGGGCCAGCTCGGCGCTGGCCGGCGCGGAGCGCCGGTACTGGCTCACGGCGGAATCGAGGTCCGCCAGAGCCGGCTCCAGGGCGCCGGCGCGCTGGCTGAGTTCGGCGCGTGCCAGATAAGCGGCGGGGAGGTCCTCCGGCCGGCGCTCGATGGCGGCGTCTAAGAATTGGCGGGCGGAGGCGTCTTCCCCCAGCGCCGCGTGGGCCTGGCCCACGGCCGTGAGCGCGCGGGCGGCGTAAGCGGCGTCCAACTTGAGCGCCGCGGCCACCGGAAAGTAGCGCGGGAAGGAAGCCGCGTCGGTGACATAGCGGTACGTCAGGGTCAAATCCGTGTGCGCGGTCTGGAGGTCACCCAGACTTAGGGCCGCCCGGCCGCGGGCGTAGTAGGCCAGCGCCTGGCCGGGGTCCCGGGCCACCGCTTGCTCGGCGAGGGAACTGGCTTCGGCGGGCCGGCCGGCCTCGGCGTAGGCCAGCGCCAGCCGGGCCAGCACTTCGGCGGAGTCGGGCGCGAGGGCCCGCGCCTGCTCATAATCGGTCAGCGCCTGCTCCAGATTGCCGCGCGCTTCGTAGTACTGCGCCCGGGTCAGCCAGGCGGGGACATGGCCGGGGTCGGCGGTCAGCGCCGCCTCCAGGCTCCTTTGCGCGGCGGTGAGGCTGTTGAGCGTCAACTCCGCCAGGGCTTTGCCCAGGTGGGCGGGCGCGAGGCTGTTGTTGAAGCCCAGCGCTTCTTTGTAGCTGGCGATGGCCTGGGTCGGGTCTTTCTGGAAACGGTGCGCTTCGCCCTCAAAGAAGTAAACCGTGGCATCTTTGGAGAGCACTTGATCGGTGCGCAAGACGCCGGCTTTGGCCAGCACCTTGTCCCACTCGCCGGCCTGATACGCGGCCACCAGCGAAGCGTAGTCTTCGGAACGGCTGGCGGTGGTGGGGACGGGCGGCGGCGGCGGGGTCTCGGTCAGACACAGGTAAACGGCCAACGGCTGGGCGGGGTCAGCCTCCAGCGGAATCTGGCAGGGCTCCAGCGTGGCGGTGGCGGTGGCGGTGTGGGTGGGCGCCGGCGTGGCGCTGGGCGGGGGCGTGGAGCTTACGACCACCACCGCGCGCGGGAAGAAAACCTGGGGCGCGAAGAGCAGGACCAGCAGGGAACCGACCAGGCCCACCGCCACCAGGCTGACCGCGATGATCAGCAGGAGTTCGCGGTTGCGCGGGTTGGCCAGGAAGCCGCCGGCCGCGCGCATGGCTTGGCGGGCCGGCACGGCCGGGGTGAAGACCGTCAGCGGCGTGGCCGGCGGCAGGGCGGCCTCTTCCGGCCGCAGCGCGCCCAGCATCACCAGGCCGCGGCGCGCGGCTTCGGAGTTGGGGTCCAGCTTGAGCGCTTTTTGCAGGCAGAAGACCTGTTCCTTCTCGGTCTCCACCGCCGCGCTGAGCCAGATCCAGTAGTCGAGGTTGTTGGGTTCGGCTTTGAGCAGGCGCGTCAACAAGTCTCGGGCGCGGCGGCGCTGACCCCCCTGATACGCGCGAACAGCTTCGGCGAACATTTCCGCGGACATGCGGGCGGAGTTTATCACAGGTTGATGGGCCGGCAAGCGCGCGGCCGGGGTGGAGGCCGGTATAATGCGGCTCATGCGGCGCTGGATCTGGTTCTGGAGTCTGTGCTTAACGGCCTGTGCGGCGCCGGTCCTCACCGACGCGCCCGCCCCCACCGTCACGCTGCTCGGGACGCCGTTCCGGCCGGCGCCTGCCGCCTCCGCGCCGCCGCTCGCCACCCCCATCATCATCGCGTCACCGACGCCTTCCGCCACGCCGGTAACGCACAGCATTCAGAGCGGCGAGACCCTGATCGAAGTGGCGGTGACCTATGGGGTGTCCTTGGAAGCGTTGCAGCAGGCCAACCCCGGTGTGCTGCCGGAAATGCTCTCCATCGGCACCGTGTTGGTGATCCCTCTGAGCGCTGAGGCCGGCCCCGCAGCGCCGGCCGGCCAGCCCACACCGCTGCCCGTCATCCTGGGCGTCCCCGTCTGCTTTGATTTGGCCGGCGGCGGCCGCTATTGTCTGGTGGAGGCCCGCAATCCGGGCGCGGCGGCCCTGGAGGCCGTGACCGCGCGCGTGACCCTGGCCGATGCCGCCGGCCGGCCGCTGGCCGACGCGGTGGCCCAGCCGGCCATCAATGTGCTCGCACCCGGCGCGGCGGCGCCGCTGGTGGCGTATTTTGCCGCGGCCCCGGCCGGGGTGGCGGCCGTGGGGGTGACGCCGGTGCTGGCTTTGCCGCTGGCGGATCCGGCCGCCCGCTACCCGGTGCTGGAGTGGACGGTCGAGAGCGCGGCGCTCGCGGCGCCGGCGGCGCGCTTAGCGGGCGTGGTCCGCAACCCCACCGCGGCTCCGGCCCGCGCGCGGCTGGCCGCCGCCGTGTACGACGCAGCCGGCGGTCTGCTGGGGAGCAGCTGGGTCACTTGGGATGGCGCGCTGGCGGCCGGCGAAACGCGCGCGTTTACCGTGACCGTGGCGGTCCTGGGGGCCGGCCCGGTGGATCACTATCAATTCTGGGCCGAGGGACAACCATGACGAGTTCCATTCAACGCGCCACGCCGCCAGTGTACGCGCGCATGCGCCGCTTGTTCGCGGCGGTGGTGTGGCTGCTCTTAAAGCCGGAAGTCTCGGGCCTGGAGAACGTGCCGGCCGAGGGCGGCTTCCTGCTGGTGATGAACCATCTCGCGATGGCCGACCCGACGCTGGCGTTTGTGTACCTGCCGCGCCAAGTGATGATCTTCGCGGCCGACAAATGGCGGTCGATGTGGCTGATCCGCTGGGTGGTGGAGACCATCGGCGTGATCTGGGTGGCGCGCGGCGAAGCGGACCGCCACGCCATCCGGCAGGCGCTGGAAGTGCTGCGGTCGGGCTGGGTGATGGGGATGGCGCCGGAGGGGACGCGCAGCCCGACGCGGGCGCTGCAGGCCGGCAAGACTGGAGCCGCCTACCTGGCGGACCGGGCCGGCGTGCCGCTGGTGCCGGTGGCGGTCTGGGGGACGGAACAGCTGACCAGCAACGTGCGCCGGCTGCGGCGCACGCCGGTGCGGATGGCGGTGGGGCCGGCCTTTCGCCTCCCCACGAACGGGCACGCGAAAACCGAAGACCTGGCCGTGCAGACTGACGAGATCATGTGCCGGATCGCGGCCTTGCTGCCGCCGCAGTATCGCGGCGTGTACGCCGAACACCCCCGTTTGACGGAGCTGCTGCGGCCGCCGGCCGGGTAACGGCCGCTTTCCCTGGGCCAGACCCCGCGCCGCTTACACGTGCCCGGTCTGGGCGGTGTCATTCAACTCCCGCATCTCGCCGCTGGCGATGAAGATGGCGCGTTCGGCGATGTTCACGGCCCGGTCGCCGATGCGCTCCAGGTTGTGCGCCGTGAACATCAAATAGAGCGCGCGCGTGGTGGTGCCGGGATCCTCGGTGATGAAGGTGATCAACTCCCGGAAGATCTGCTCATACAGCGCATCCACCACGTCGTCGCGCTTGGCGATGCTGCGCGCCAGGTCCACGTCCCGCGTCACGTACGCGTCCAGCGCGGAGCGCAGCATGCCGCGCACCTCGTCCGCCATGCGCGGCATGTCGATCAGGGGTTTGAGCAGGGGCTGTTCGCCCATGCGCAGCACGATCTTGGCGATGCCGGCGGCGTGGTCGGCCATGCGCTCCATATCGCTGATGATGTTCATGGCGGCCACCAGAAAGCGCAGATCGGTGGCGGCCGGCTGCTGGGTGGCGATCAAAGTAACGCAGTCCTGCTCGATCTTGAAGCGGATGGCGTTGATCTTGGCATCGTCCACCACGATCTGGCGCGCCAGGTCCAGGTCACGCTCGGCCAGACAGCGCACGGATTGCGCGATGGCGGCGTCCACCAGGCCGCCCATGCGGAGCAGATCGTCCTGCACCGCGCGCAGCCCTTGATGAAAATGAGTCCGGATCGAGGGGGTATTGGCCATCAGACACGTCCTTTGTTGAAAGCCGCGGGCGCACGCTGGAAAATCGAGCGGATAAAACGCGGCCCGCGCGCTCAGCCGCGGCGGTTCGGCCGATTATAGTCCACGGCCGGCCGAAGGGGTCAGGCAGCCGGAGCGGCGGCGGGGGTGACCACGCGGTGGCCGGCGGCGTAGACGCGCAGGGTGTCGCGGCGCACATAGCCGATGACGGTTAGATTCCAGGCGCGGCCCAGCCGCACCGAGAGGCTGGTGGGCGAGGTACGCGAGGCCACGATCGGCACGCCCATTTTGGCGGCCTTGCCCAGCATCTCCGAGCTGATGCGGCCGGTGGCGAGCAAAATCAGGCCCCGCGGGTCCAGGCCGTGTTTGAGGGCCTTGCCCCACAGCCGGTCGATGGTGTTGTGCCGGCCCACGTCCTGGGCCACCAGGACCAGGCGCTCGCCGTCGGTGAGCGCGGAAGTGTGGATGCCCTGGGTCACCTGGTACAAGTCCGCGGCCTGATACAGGTCGCGCATGCGCGCGAACAATCGCTCCGGCGTGATTGTGGTGATGGTATTCAGCGCCGGCTGCTGCTCGGTCAAGTCGTCGAAGGTGATGCCGCCGCCGCAGCCCGAGGTGATGATTTTTGTGCGGCTGGTGGGCAGGACGGCCTCGGCATCCGTCAGCCAGACCTCCACGCAGGCGCCGCTGGGGCAGACCACCACGCGCCGCACATCGGCCAGGCCCGTGATCAGGCCCTCCGAACGCAGGAAACCCAGCGCCAGCTCGTCCTGCTCGCGGGGCGTGCACATGAAGGTGGCGAATTCCTGGCCGTTGACGTGGATACGCACCAGCGTTTCTTCGGTGATGGCGCCTTCCACCGCGCGCCACGTCCCGTTGGAGTATTCCGCGTAATCGGCCGCAAAAATCCCGTGACCGGATGACATGGCTTGATTGTACAGCAGGAACGGCCTAAGCCGACCTAAGGTGTCGGAATAGACGCGATCACGCCGCGGGGGCGTCGCCGGCCAGGAGCGTCAAGGCGAACGTGGCGCCGGGAAAACCGGGCAGGCCCTCGGCCTCCATCCACAGCCGGCCGCCGTGCGCTTCGACGACGTGCTTGGCGATGGCCAGCCCCAGCCCCGTGCCGCCGCCCTTGCGGGACCGGTCGCCGCGGAAAAAGCGCTCGAAGACGCGCTCCCGGTCAGCCAGCGGCACGCCCGGCCCGGTATCGGCCACGTGGAGGATGATCTCGCCGCCTTGCGGCCGGGCCTGGACGCGCACGCGGCCGGCGGCGGGCGTGAACTTGATGGCGTTGTGCAGCAGGTTGCCGAGCGCGCGGCTGAAGGCCTCGCCATCCGCCAGCCCGATCAGGCCGGCGGGGATATCCACCTCCACGCGCACCTGTTTGTGGTCCGCCAGGGGGCGCAGGCGCTCGACCACCGGCTGGATCAACTGCTCGGCCGGCGTCGGCAGCAGCCGCACAATCGCCTGGCCGGATTCGATCTGCGCCAGGTCCAGCAGTTCCTGGTTGATCTGATCCAGCGCGGCCACTTCGGTATTGATCTTGGTCAGCAGGCCGCGGGCCTGGTCCGGGTCGTGCGCCACGCCGGCCAGCAGGCTCTCCACCAGTAGGCGGATGGCGGTCAGCGGGGTGCGGAGTTCATGGGAGATATTGGCGATGAAATCGCGCCGGGCGCGGCCCAGGCGCTGCAGTTCGCTCAGGTCCTTAAGTACGATCGCCAGGCCGTGCGGGCCGGCGGCGCTGGCGCGGGCGCGATGGGGCAGGCCGTTGAGCGCCACCTGCCGGTCATCGTCGTCGCCGCCGGCCAGGACGTGCGCGGCCAGTTCGTCCAGCTCCACCGAGCGGGTGGCCACGATCAGGGTCTGGCCCACGGCCGCCTTGGGGCCGAAGAGCTGGGCGGCGCCGGCGTTGAGCTGGGTGACCACGCGCTCGGCGTCGATCAGGAGCACGGCGTCCGACTGCGCGGCCTGGAGCGCGGCCAGCCAGGCCGCCGGCTGGCGTTGGGCGCGCGCGGCCGCTTGCGCCGCGCGTTCGGCCGCCTGCCGTTCGATCTCGGCTTTGACGACGCGCGCCCGCTCCCGCTGCCAGAGATAGCTCACCAGCGCCAGCGCCAGGCCGGCCACCCCCAGCAGCCACCACGCCACCGAATTTGTCACGGCTTAGCCCTCAAAGCGGTAGCCCACGCCGCGCACCGTGGTGATGCGCTTGGGCGCGGAAGGGTCCTGCTCGATCTTTTCGCGCAGCCAGCGGATATGCACATCCACCGTGTGGCTGTCGCCCACATAGTCATAGCCCCAGACGCGGTTGAGCAGCAGATCGCGCGAGAGGACGGCGCCCTGGTTGCGCATCAGTTCCGCCAGAAGATTAAACTCGCGCTGGGTGAGCTTGAGCTCGGCTTGGTCTATAAACGCCCGCCGGGCCAGCAGCTCCAGCGTCAGCGTGCCCGCCGTCAGCCGGGTGGCGGCCGCGGCCCGGTCATCGGCGTGCGCCCGGCGCAGATTGGCGCGCACGCGGGCCAGCAGTTCACCCAGGCTGAACGGCTTCACCACATAGTCGTCGGCCCCGGTCTCCAGGCCGGTGATGCGGTCCATCTCGGTGCCGCGCGCCGTGACCATGATGATCGGCACGCTGGAGTCGCGGCGCAGGAGCCGGCACAGCGAGAGCCCATCCAGTTCCGGCAGCATCAGGTCGAGCAGGATCAGATCCGGGTTTTGCTCCCGGGCCAGCTGCAGCCCGGCCACGCCGTCGGCGGCGGACAGCACTTGATAGCCTTCCGCCTGGAGATTGAGGGCCAGGGTCTCGCGCACAGTGGCTTCGTCTTCGATGAGTAAAATCGTGGGCATTGATTCCTGGCTGGCCAAGGGTTTTAGAGATCCAGTGTGTGGGGCTGAGTTTAACCCCGGGTCAAGCCGGGAGCAAGCGGCCTTGAACATCCAAACGCGGGCGCGAATTGACAGACCCCCCACTTGAATACATAATCCCTGCATATCCAGTTCTCCCAAGGCAGAGGCCCTATGACACCCGAAGCGAAACAGGCTCGCTTGGCCCTGATCGTCGGTGATGAGGATTTGCTGGGCTTGATCCAGGTGCTGCTCGCCAGTGAGACGCTGGATTTGCGCGTGGCCACCAGCGGACGAACCGGTTTGGAATTGATCCGCGACGATGCGCCGGACTTGATCCTGCTGGATCTGGCCCTGCCGGATATGAACGGCTGGGAGTTCTTCATGCACCTGCACGCCGGCGATGAGCGCACGCCGGCTCCGGTGATCATTTTGGCCACCCAGGCCAGCCGGGTGGACCGGACCTTTGGGCTGCGCGTGGCGCAGGCCCACGACTTTTTGGTCAAACCCTTCTTGCCGTCGCAATTGCGGCGGAGTGTGCAGACCGCCCTGCAGCTTAACCCGCCGCCCCAGTTTCGGCACGCCGTGTCGCAAACCGGGGCCTGAGAGGATCCTATGGAAGCCGAGCGTGAGTTGATGTTTGTGAATCCAGCCACCGGCGCGGCGTTTGGCCGGGTGGCGATGACGACGCCGGAAGCCGTCTGCGAAGCGATGGCCGAGATGCGCGCGGCGGCCGGCGTCTGGGGCCGCAAGACCCCGGCCGAGCGCGTGGCCGTCCTGCGCCGCTTTCAGGAGGTCCTGATTGACGCGCGCGATGAGATCAGCGACGTGATCAACCAGGATTGCGGCAAGTCCCGGCAGGACGCGCTGATTGAAGTCTTTATGACCGTGGACCTGCTGAACGAATATAACCACCACGCGCCGGGTTGGCTGCGCGTGCAGGAGGTCTCGCGCGGGCTGTATGTCTTCAAGCGCTGTCTGGTGGAGCGGCGCCCGTACGGGGTGGTGGCCGTTATCTCCCCCTGGAATTATCCCTTCGCCCTGGCCATGCCGCCGCTGATCGCGGCCCTGCTGGCCGGCAACACCGTGGTGCTCAAGCCGTCCGAAGTGACGGCGGCCACCGGCGTGCTCATCGACCGCCTGGTGCAGCGGGTGCCGGAGCTGGCGCCCTATGTGCGCGTGATCCACGGCGACGGCCGGGTGGGCGCGGCCCTGGTGGCGGCGCGGCCGGACTTCATCTTCCTCACCGGCTCCACGCCCACCGGCAAGAAGGTGATGGCGGCGGCGGCCGAGCACTTGATCCCGGTGACGTGCGAGCTGGGCGGCAAGGACCCGCTGATTGTGCTGGAGGACGCGGATGTGGACGCGGCCGCCAAGTGGGCGGTGTGGGGCGCGTACTTCAACACCGGCCAGACCTGCATGGCCGTGGAGCGGGTATATGTGGTGGACGCGGTCTACGACGAATTCGTGCGCGCCGCCGTGCACTACACCCAGGAGCTGACCGTCGGCTACCGGCCGGAAATTGACAACCCGCACTATCTCGGCCCGATGACGGACCCGCGCCAGATCCAGATTGTCCAGCGCCACTTCGATGAGGCGCTGGCCCAGGGCGCGCGCGTGCTCACCGGCGGCGGCTTTCAGGGCATGTTCATCGAGCCGACCGTGATGGTGGATGTGACGCACAGCATGGCGTTGATGCAGGATGAGACCTTTGGGCCGATCCTGCCGATCATGCGCGTGCAGGATGAGGCCGAGGCGATTGCCCTGGCGAATGACAACCGCTTTGGGCTGGGGGCCTCGGTCTGGAGCCGGGATATGGAGCGCGCCCGGCGCGTGGCCGGCGCCCTGCAGACCGGCTCGGTGCTGATCAACGACACCATCTGCCAGTTCGCGGTGCCGCAGCTGCCGTTCGGCGGGATGAAGGAGTCCGGCATCGGCCGCGTGCACGGGCGGGAAGGGCTGATGCAGTTCACCCAGCCGCGCGCGGTGGTGGAAGGCGCCCCGCCGCTGGAATGGGATATCGCCACGGTCTTCCGCAAACCCGGCCACTACCAGGCCATCGGCGCCGTCATGCGCCTGGTTTTTGGCGTCACCCCGCGCCAGCGGCTGGAGCCGGTGCAGGAGGTGCTGGCCGGCGAGCGCATCCCCTTGAGCGTGCCGATGAGCGGGCTCAAGCTGGACCGCCGGCTGGCCGCGGCCGCGCTGGCCGCCGCGGGCGGCGTGGCGTTGGCGGGTTTTGCCTGGGCGCGCCGCCGGCCGAAAGCGTGAGCATGGGCGAGCAGACCGTTTTTGTGACGGGGGCCACCGGCTTTTTGGGCCGGCACCTGGTGCCGCAGCTCATCGCCGCCGGCTACCACCTGCGCGTGCTGGTGCGCGAAACCAGCGACACCCACCATCTCCGGCATCCCCAGGTGGAGGTGGTCATCGGCGATGTGCTGGAATCGGAGGCGGTGCGGGCGGCGGCGGCGGGCTGCCGGCTGGCCGTGCATGCCGCCGGCCTGTTCCGCTTCTGGGGGCCGGCCGCCGACTTTGAGCGCGTCAACGTTCAGGGGACGGCCAATGTGGTCGAGGCGATCTTGCGCCAGCCCATCCGGAAGTTTGTGCACGTCTCGACCATCGCCGTGGTGGGCGAGCATCCGGCGGACGCCGTGATCGACGAGACGGTGAAGTGCCAGCCGGCCGATGCCTATCAGCGCAGCAAGCTCGACGCCGAAAACCTGGTGCGGATGTTTGCCAAGGCCGCCAGCCTGCCGGCCGTGATCCTGCGGCCGGGCGCCTTCTATGGCCCGTGGGGGCGGTACGCCTTCAACCGGCTGTTTTTTGAGGATCCGCTCAAAGGCTTGCGGATCCAGGTCTACGGCGGCCGGCGCCTGACCTTCCCGATCTATGTCCCGGATGTGGCGCGCGCCATCGTGGCCGCCCTCGGCGCCGGCCAGACCGGGGAGACCTACAACATTTGCGGCGAGCCGCTGACCCATCAGTCGGTGAACGCCACGGTCAGCCGGCTGGCCGGCATCTCGCCCGCGCGCCTCAATGTCTCCGCAGCGATGATGCTGCGGGTGGCCGGCCTGCTGACGCGCCTGGCCGAGCGCACCCAGCGGGAGCCGTACTATCCGCTGCAATTGGCCTCCTACGTGTTTCAGGATTGGCGCGTCTCGTCGGCCAAGGCGCAGACCCACCTGGGCTTTACGCCCACGCCTTTTGAGGAAGGCGCGCGCGCCACGCTGGCCTGGTACGCGGAGCAGCATCTTTATCGCCTGCGCGCGCCGAGAGCTTGAAGGCCGCGCCAGCCTGGCTCGTCACCCTTGAACCAGCCTCCCTCGGCCTTACCGGATGACGCGGAGCGCTTCCCCGGCCTGAGCCCGGCCGGCCGCGCGCTGCTGCGGCGGCTGCGCGAGCATCCGCATGCCCCGCGCTACACGGCGGTCTGCGGGCATCGCCTGACGCCCGAGGCGCTGCGCCGGGTGCGCGCCTTTGAGCAGGAGCTGCAGACCACGCCGCCCGGCTGGCCGGCGGGCGGTTATCCGGCCTGGCTGGAGGATTTCGTCAGCGTGTGTTTCGCCGAGGTGCCGGTGTACCGCGCCTACGGCGAGCGGCCGGCGCGGTTCACGGATATCCCCACCTGCGAGCGCGCCGATCTCAGCCGGGCGCCGTGGGATTTCGTGCCGGACACCCAGCCGCTGGAGGGCCTGATCGTCCACGCCACGTCCGGCACCACCGGCCATCCGCTGAAGATCCTGTCGCATCCGGTGGCCGGCGGCATCTACACCCCGCTCGTCAAAGCCGCGCTGGCCGCGGCCGGCGTCCAGCTCACCGCCGGCGCCGGCCAGGTGGCGTGCGTGCTGGTGGGCTATCAGCGCCAGGCCTATACCTATCCGTCCATTACGCCGCACCAAGACGAG
>JAGOBN010000681.1 GCA_017999235.1 Anaerolineales bacterium
CGCCTTCCTGGCCACCAAGATCTCGTTAATCAACGAGATCGCCAACATCTGCGAGGCGCTGGGCGCGGACGTCAAGGAAGTGGCGGCCGGCATGGTATACGATCCGCGCATCGGGCGCAGTTTCCTGGACGCCGGCCTGGGCTACGGCGGCTCGTGCTTCCCCAAGGACGTCAAGGCCCTGGCGTATATGGCCACCATCCAGGGCAAACACCCGCAGCTGCTGCAGTCGGTGATGGACATCAACAAATACCAGCGCCGGCAGGTGGTGCTTAAAACCCGCGAGCTGCTGGGGTCGCTCAAGGGCAAGACCATCGGCTTGCTGGGCCTGGCCTTCAAACCCAACACTGACGACATGCGTGACGCGCCGTCGGTGGAGATTGCGCGCGCCGTCCAGGCCGAGGGCGCGCTGGTCAAGGCCTATGACCCGGTGGCCATGCACGTGGCTGAGCGCTTTATGCCGGGCGTCAAGATGTGCGCCGACGCCTACCAGGTGGCCGAGGGCGCGGACCTGCTGATTGTGGTCACCGAATGGAATGAGTTCAAACAGCTCGATCTGGACCGGATCAAGCAGCTATTGAAACGGCCGCTGATGGTGGACGGCCGCAACATCTACGACCCGCGCCGCATGCACGAACTGGGCTTCCAGTACCGCGGCGTCGGCCGGCAATAACGCCCGGCGCGGCGTCAACGCCCGCAGCGCGCCGCGCTGCGGCAAGGAGCGCGGATGAAGAAGAAAACTGGCGTGCTCAAGACCCGCCTCGCCAACGGCCTGACGGTCATCCTCAAAGAAGTGCGGGTGGCGCCCGTCGTCTCCTGGTGGGTGTGGTACCGGGTGGGCTCGCGCCACGAGCGCCCCGGCCACACCGGGGCCAGCCACTGGGTGGAGCACATGCTGTTCAAAGGCACCAAGCGCTTTCCGGCCCGCGAGCCGGACCGCGTCATCGCCCGCGACGGCGGCCTGCGCAACGCCATGACCTGGATCGACTGGACCGCGTACTTTGAAACCCTGCCGGCCGACAAGATCGACTACGCGCTGCGCCTGGAAGCGGACCGGATGCGCCGCGCGCTCTTCCCGCCCGAGGAGGTCGAGTCGGAACGCACCGTCATCATCTCCGAGCGGCAGATGTACGAGAACGAGCCCACCTTCCGGCTCAGCGAAGAGGTCCAGAGCGCGGCCTTCCGCGTCCACCCCTACCACCATGAAGTCATCGGCGACCTGGCCGATCTGCGCTCGATGACGCGCGCCGATTTATACGAGCACTACCGGCGCTACTACGCCCCCAACAACGCCATCGCCGTGGCGGTGGGCGATTTTGACTCGCCGGCCATGCTGGCGCGCCTGGAGGCGCTGTTTGGGGGCTACAAGCCCATGCCCCTGCCGGAGCTCAGCCCGCGGCCGGAGCCGGAGCAGAAGGGCGAGCGGCGCGTGGTGGTGAGCGACGAAGGCGAGACGGCTTATGTGACCCTGGCGTACCACGCGCCAGCCGCCACCCACCCGGATTTCTACCCGCTGGTGGCGCTGGACAGCATCCTGGCCGGCGCTTCCTCCTTCAATATGTTTGGCGGCGGCGGCACCAGCAACAAATCCTCCCGGCTGTACAAAGCCCTGGTGCAGACCGGCCTGGCCGCCGGCGTCGGCGGCAACCTGACGCCCACCGTTGACCCGTACCTGTACTCGTTCTTCGCCACCGTGCGCGCCGGCCAATCTATTGAAGCCGTGGAACGCGCCCTGGATGCCGAGATCGAACGCGTCAGCCGCGAGCCCGTCACCGCGGCGGAGCTGGCCAAGGCCGTCAAACAGGCCAAGGCGATGTTCGCCTACGGGGCCGAGAGCGTCACCAACCAGGGCTTCTGGCTGGGCTTCACCGAGGTCTTGCAGGACTACACTTGGTTTGAGAATTACATCCCGCGGCTGGAGGCCGTCACCGTCGCCGATATCCAGCGCGTGGCCCGCACCTACTTTCACCGCCACAACCGCACGGTCGGCCATGTGGCGCCGAACTCGCAGCCTCGAGGCCCTCATGCCGAGTAAACCCCGTCCCGCCGCGGCCACCTCCCTGCCCGGCCCCGACAACATCACCCGCCGCGTCCTCGCCAATGGCGTCATCGTCCTGGCCCGTGAGAACTTCACCAGCCCGTCGGTGGTGGTGGATGCCGATCTGCGCGTCGGCGCGCTGTGGCATGGGCGCGCCCAGGCCGGCCTCTCGGATTTCACCGCCGCCGCCCTGATGCGTGGCACCGACCGCTTCAGCTTTGACGCCATCTACGAGCAGATTGAGGCGGTCGGCGCCAGCCTGTCCGTCTCCGGCGGCACGCACACCTCCGGCTTCTACAGCAAGTGCCTGGCGGAGGACCTGGACCTGATCCTGGGTTTGGCCGCCGACGCGCTGCGCCGGCCCACCTTTCCCGAGGACCAGGTGGAGCGCCTGCGCGGCGAGATCATCACCCGCCTCAACATCCAAAGCAACGACACGCGCTCGCGCGCCAGCGAGGCCTTTTACGAGCTGGCCTACCCCGACCACCCCTACAGCGTCGAGGAAGACGGCTACCCGGAGACCATCCGGGCGCTGGCCCGCACCGACCTGCTCAACTTCCATCGGACGCATTACGGCCCGCGCGGCATGATCATCACGGTGGTGGGCGCCGTGCCGGCCGAGGCGGCCGTGGCCCTGGCCGAAAAGCACTTCGGCGACTGGACCAACCCCGGTCAGGCGGACCACGCGCCCCTGCCGGCGGTGGGCCGGCCGGCCAGCCTGATCCGCCGGCACGTGGCCCTGCCCGGCAAAGCGCAGAGCGACATCATCCTGGGCGTGCCGGGGCCGGCGCGCCAGCACCCGCGCTTCCTGGCCGCACGCCTGGCCAACAACATCCTGGGCGTCTTTGGCATGGGCGGGCGCATCGGCCACGTGGTGCGCGAGAAGAACGGCCTGGCGTATTACGCCGGCAGCACGGTCAGCGGC
>JAGOBN010000066.1 GCA_017999235.1 Anaerolineales bacterium
GCCCAGCACGGCCGTATCCGGGATGACGTTGAAAGCGTCGCCGGCCTTCAACATCGTCACCGAAATCACGGCGCTGTCCAAGGCGTTGACATTGCGGCTGACAATGGTCTGCAGCGCCGTCACCACGTGCGCGGCCGCCGTCACCGGATCAACGGTCTGATGCGGGATGGCGCCGTGGCCGCCGCGCCCTTGCAGGGTCAGCGTAAAGCGCTCCGAGGCGGCCATGGCCGGCCCGTTTGTGGCGCCCACCCACCCGACCGGCTCCGAGTTCCACAGGTGCAGGGCCAGCGCGCGCTCCGGCGCCGGACCAAGCCGGTCCAGCACGCCGTCCTGGACCATCGCCTCCGCGCCGCCCAGACCCTCCTCGGCCGGCTGAAACACAAACTTGAGCGTGCCGGCCATCCGCGCGCGCCAGGGCGTCAGCAGTTTGGCCACCGCCAGCCCGATGGTGGTATGCCCGTCATGGCCGCAGGCATGCATCACCCCCGGCGTCTCCGAGGCGTAGTCCACGGCGTTGGCCTCCGTGATCGGCAGCGCGTCCATGTCAAAGCGCAGCAGCACGGTCGGGCCGGGCTGATCACCTTCCAAGACGCCCACCACCCCGGTGCGCCCCACGCCGGTGGTCACTTCCAGGCCCAGGCGGTTGAGCTCCTGGGCCACAATCCCGGCCGTGCGGACCTCTTGAAACCCCAGCTCCGGGTGGCGGTGGAAGTCGCGCCGGCGCGCGCTCATCTCGGGCAAGAGTTGTTGGGCGAGGGGGTGAAAATCAATGGGCATGCTGGAGCTCCAGAAGCGCGCTAGGCCGCGCGCCAGGCGGCGATGATCAGGCACAGCCAGCCGGCCAGGAAGGCCGCTCCGCCCAGCGGCGTGACGGCGCCCAGCCAACGCTGGCCCGTGAAGGCCATCAGGTACAAACTGCCGGAGAACAAGCCGACGCCGGCCACAAACAGCCAGCCCGCGATCGCCGGCAGGCCGGAAGCCGGCCAGCGGTTCACGGCCCAGGCCACGGCCAACAGCGCCAGCGCGTGGTACATCTGATAGCGGGCGCCGGTCTCAAAGTTAGCCAGCATGGCCGCGTCCAGGCGCGCCTTCAAGGCGTGCGCGCCAAAGGCGCCCAACGCCACCGCCAGCCCCGCCAGGCCGGCGCCAATGCCAAAAAACAAACGGTCCATGGGTCTCCTTCGCCGCGTCCCCCGGCGCGTCATTCTACCTCAGCCAGTCCGCTCCACGACGGGGCCGGCCGGGGTGTCCTTCACCTGCCAGCCCAGCGCGGCTAATTGGCCGCGCACCATGTCCGCGCGCGGCCAATCCCGGGCCAGCCGGGCGGCGGCGCGCTCTGCCACCAGCGCCTGCACCGCCTCCGGCGTTTGAGCGTCCACGGCCGGCGCCTGCCGGGCGCGCGCCACCGCGTTCCAGACGGCCTCCGGCACGCCGGCCGGGCGCGCCGGCACTTGGGCTTGGCCGAGCACGGATAAGGGGAATTGCGCGCGGCTGGCCCACTCCACGCGCTCCGCGCCGCGCAGGAGGGTAAGGCCGCCAGCGCCCTGCACCTCGCACTGGCCGGCGGCCAGATCAATCACCAAGGCCGTGTGTTCGTCTAAGCCCACCACCGTCAGATCGGCCGGCAGTTGGGCGCGCAGGGCGTCAAACCGCTCCCGGCCGATGAAACAATGGCTGGTGTCCAAATCGGCGCCGCCCTCGGCGTTGTTCCAATGGGGGATAAAAACCAGGCGCAGGCCGTAGGCGGCCAGCAGATCCAGGCCGGGTTTCCAGTGCGGGTCTTCACCCACTTTGTAGATCTCGTAAACCGGGAGGGTCAGCGCGCTGACCGCCAGCGTGGCGGCGCTGGCCAGTACCAAATCCGCGCCCTGGCGATGCGCGGCCAGACAAGTTTGCCAGGCCAGGCTGGCCCGCAATTGACGCACGGCATAGGTGGGGCTGCCAGCGCCCATGAACAGCAGGCTCGCCGCTTGCAGGGGCGCCGCCACGTCTGGCGCATCCGGGCTGAAGGGGGTGCCGCGCCGGCGGGCCGGCACCACCGTCACTTCCGGCTTCTCGTTCTGCAGCCGGGCGCGCAAGAACTCGGCCACGCGGCCGGCCACCTGCGCCGAGTTGGGCTCGAAGCCGGCCGGCGTCTCCAGCACGGCCAAGCGCAATGGGCGCGCCAAACGGACGGCCAGATTCTGAAAAATGCGGCTGCCGCTGGCCGAGGTCTCGCCGGAGCCGAACAGCACCACCCGGCCGGGCGCGGCCGGCAGCGAAGTTGAGGTATCAGTCATAGTGCAAGGATTGTATCGCCGGAGGCTGATCTATCCCGCTCCAGCATCCCAGTCCAACAGCGCCGCTCCATTAGCGCGCCGCCGGACGCGCCATCAACACGACGGTGGCGCGCGCTTCCACCGGACAGCGGTCGCCGGCCACGGGCGGCTCCTGGCCGGGCTCCGGACAATCCGCCGGCGCCGGCCGGGCGGTATCCACCGCCACATGCCAGCGGTGGCCGGCCGGCAGGGGCGGCAAATCAAACGTCAACGGCTCCCAATAGGCGTTGAGCATCACGTGGAAATACTCGCGGGCTTGAGTGTCGCGCAGCGTGAAGGCCAGGCTGTGCGAGGCCGCGCCCCAGTCGGGCTGGCCCAGGTGGATGCCGTGCCACTCAATGCACGGCGCCGCGCCCACCCCGCACGCCAGCCAGAAGCGCTCCTGCTGAAAAACCTCGCGGGCCTGCGTAAAGCGGATCAGGCCGCGCACAAAGCGCAGGAAGTCGGCGTGCCGCTCGACGCCGCTCCAATCGAACCAACTCAGCTCGTTGTCTTGGCAATACGCGTTGTTGTTGCCGCGCTGGGTGCGGCGCACCTCATCCCCCATCAGCAGCATGGGCGTGCCCTGGGAGACAAACAGCTGAGTCAACAGATTCTTCATCTGCCGCTGGCGCAGGGCCTCAATCGCCGGGTCGTCGGTGGGGCCTTCCACGCCGCAGTTCCAGCTGAAGTTAGTGCCGTGGCCGTCCCGGTTGCCCTCGCCATTGGCCTCGTTGTGTTTTTCGTTGTAGGACACCAAATCGTTGAGCGTGAAACCGTCATGGCAGGTGATGAAGTTAATGCTGCGATTTGGCTCGCGGTCCGGCTGGCGGTACAAGTCGCGGCTGCCGGTCAGCCGGGCCGCCAGCTTGGAGACCTGGCCGGCGTCGCTTTTGACAAACGCGCGCAGGTCGTCGCGGTATTGCCCATTCCATTCGGCCCAGCGGTGGCCGATAAACGAGCCCACCTGATAGAGGCCGGCCGCATCCCAGGCCTCGGCGATGATCTTGGTGCCGGCCAGCACCGGGTCGGACTCGATGTCCCACAGGATCGGCGGGTCTTCCAGCGGCTGGCCGTGCTCGTCACGGGCCAGCACGGAGGCCAGGTCAAACCGGAAGCCGTCCACGTGCATCACCTGCACCCAGTGCCGCAGGCAATCCAGGATCAGCCGCCGCACGATGGAGTGGTTGCCGTTGAGGGTGTTGCCGGTGCCGGCGTAGTTGGTGTAATAGGCCGGCCGGGTTTGATCCAGAATGTAATAGGCGCGGTTCTCCAGCCCGCGAAACGAGAGCGTCGGGCCGTTCTCGTCGCCTTCGGCGGTGTGGTTGAAGACCACATCCAGGATCACTTCAATGCCGGCCCGGTGCAGGGCTTTGACCATATCGCAGAATTCGACCACCGGCCCGACCGGATCCTGGCGGGCGCTGTAGCCGCGATGCGGCGCGAAGAGGCCCACCGGGCTGTAGCCCCAGTAGTTGGCCTGGCCGGCCGGGGCATCCTGCGGATCATACTGCTGGACGGGCAGCAGTTCCACGGCCGTGACGCCGAGGGTCTTGAGGTACGGGATCTTCTCGATCAGCCCGGCGTACGTGCCGCGCCGCTCGGCGGCCACGCCAGAGTTGGGGTTCCGCGTAAACCCGCCGACGTGCAGCTCGTAGATGACCGAGCCCGCGTACGGCACCTGCAAAGGTTTATCGCCTTCCCAATTGTAGGCGCGCGGGTCGGTGACCACGCTCTTCATGGCAGTCGCGGCGTTGTCGCCCGGCCGGGCCGCCGCCGCGCGGGAGTAGCCGGCGCCATAAGCTACCGCCCGGCCATACGGATCCAGCAGCGCCTTGGCGCCGTCATAGCGCAGGCCGTACTCCGGCACGGTTGGCCCGTGGACCCGATAGGCGTACAGCTGGCCGGCGGCCAGACCGGGGACGAACATATGCCAATAGTAGAACGTGCGGTTGCGGCGCGGATCAAAGGCCAGGACGCGCGCCGGCCGGGGGTCATCCACGCTGTCAAACAACAGCAGCTCCACGGCGGTGGCGTTCTTGGAGAAGACCGAGAAATTCACGCCGCCGCTGAGCAGATTG
This sequence comes from Anaerolineales bacterium, assembly GCA_017999235.1. The sequence goes on from JAGOBN010000066.1 coordinate 4,379, forward strand.
GACCCCAACGGGTATGCGCGGCCAGGCTGGACGTTATCAAGCATCGACACCCTCCCGCCGAAACAATGTGGACCCTGCGCCGTGGTCGCCAACCATCATACTCCGGCTCGCCGCGGCCGGCCATCCGCCGGCCATCCCTTGAGAAATCGCGCAACCGGCCTATAATGCCGGCTGATATTCCGCCCGGCCCGGCGCCTGACGACCGAGCCGGGCTTTTTCATTCGAGGTTATTTTAGATGCCCCGACGCACTCTTCCGCAGCTGCTGCGCGCCGAATTCACGCACTACGACGCCGGCCGATTCCGCGCCGACTTGCTGGCCGGCATCACCGTGGCCGCCGTCGCCCTGCCCTTGGCGCTGGCCTTCGGCGTGGCGTCCGGCGCTTCCGCCGCCGCCGGCCTGGTGACCGCCGTGCTGGCCGGCCTGATCATCGGCGGCCTTTCCGGCGCCCCGTACCAGATCTCCGGCCCGACGGGCGCCATGAGCGCCGTGCTGATCCTGCTCACCCAGCAGTACGGCCTGCAAGGGGTGTGGGTGGCCGGCCTGTTCTCGGGTCTGCTGCTGACCGTCATCGGCTTGCTGCGGCTGGGGCGTTTCATCGCCTTTATCCCGGCGCCCGTCATCACCGGCTTCACGTCCGGCATCGCCCTGATCATCGCCATCGGCCAGATCGACAACCTGCTGGGGGTCAAAACCGCCGGCGCCGAGTCGGCCGCGGCCAAGCTGCTGGGCTATTTTGAGCACCCCGTCCAGCCGGACTGGCAGGCGGTGGTGACCGGCGGGTTGGTGATGGCCGTCATGGTGCTCTGGCCCAAGAAATGGGCGGCGCGCTTCCCGGCTTCCTTGCTGGGCATTATCGCGGCCACCCTCTTGGTCACCGTCACGGCCTGGCCGATCAGCGTGATCGGCGAGATCCCGCAGACCCTGCTGCTGGCCGAACGCCTGAACCTGGGCGCCATCCCGTGGGCGGAGTGGCGCGAGTTTATCGCCCCCACCCTGACCATCACGGCCCTGGGCGCGGTGGAAAGCCTGCTGTGCGGGGCGGTGGCCAGCAATATGACGGGCGTCCGCCTGCAGGCCAACCAGGAACTGGTGGCGCAGGGCGTGGGCAATCTGCTGATCCCGTTCTTCGGCGGCGTGCCGGCCACGGCCGCCATCGCCCGGACCAGCGTGGGCATCAAGTCCGGCGGCCAGACCCGGCTGGTGAGCATCATCCACGCGCTGGTGCTGCTGGCCTCCATGTTTATCCTGGCCCCGGTCATGTCCCGCATCCCGCTGGCGGCGCTGGCCGGCGTGCTGATCATCACGGCCTGGCGCATGAACGAGTGGGAGTCCATCCATTACATCTTCGGCCGGCGCTTCAAGACCGGCATGGTCACATTCGGCATCACCATGCTGGCCACGGTCACGCTCGACCTGACGCAGGCCATCCTGATCGGCGCCTTTCTCTCCGGCGCGATCTTCTTGAACGAGGTGGCCAGCCTGAACATCGAGGTCCAGGAAGTGGACCCGGAGCGCCTGCGCCAGCGCGGAATCGAAGTTGACAAAGCCCTGCACCATGTCCGCGTCGCGTACCTGACCGGCCCCATCTTCTTCGCGGCGTCCGGCAACTTCAACGAGGCCTTCGCACAGCTGGACGGCACCCGCGTGCTGATCCTCTCGATGCGGGGGGTGCCGCTGCTCGATGTGACCGGTCTGCAGGTGATCAGCCATTTGCACGAACGGCTGGCCAAGACCGGCGGCACGCTCATGCTGGCCGGCGTGCATGACAACGTCCGCCGCATGCTGGAGCGCGGCGGGCTGGTGGCCGAGATCGGCGAGGCCAACTTCTTTTGGAGCGCGGATCAAGCCATCGTGGCCGCCGGCCAGCACCGGCCGGCCTAAGCCGGGAGACCCACCGATGCCCAGCCCCACGCCTCAACCCTTGACTCTGGCCCTCGGCGGCGGCGGCGCCAAATGCGCGGCGCAGGCCGCGGTGCTGGCCGTGCTGGAAGAAGCCGGTCTGCCGGTGGGACCGCTGGTGGGCGTGAGCGGCGGCGGATTGGTGGCCGTGCTGTACGGGGCCGGTTTCACGCCCGCGCAGATCCGGGATGAGTTCGCGCACATCCATCTGCATGAATACTGGGAACCGGATCCCGAACACCAGGCGCTCTTCGGGGCCAGCCGCATCCGGGCGCGGTTTCAAGAATTGGTGGGGGAGAAAACCTTTGCGGACCTGAAGCGGCCGGCGGTGGCGCTGGCCATGGACTTCCACACCGCGCGCGTGGTCCAGTTGACCAGCGGACTGCTGGTGGACGCCATGACGGCCACGATGGCCATTCCCGGCCTGTTCCGCGGCGTGCAGCGCGGCGACGAACTCTTGATGGACTGCGGCGTGATCTCGCCGCTGCCGGTGGACGTGGCGCGGGAACTCGGCCCGCGCGTGGTGGCCGTGGACGTGCTCCACCACAACGCGCCCGAGGAGTTTGAGAACATCCTGGATGCGCGCGGGCCGCTGCGCTACGCCGGCGATCTGACGCGCCGTCTAGGCCTCAGCACCATTCTGGGGAACGGCTACCAAGCCGTCAAAATCGCCATGCAGCAACTGAGCGAATGGCAGCTGGCCAAATCCCCGCCGGACCTGCTGCTGCGGCCGGCGGTGGGGCCGGTGGGGTTATTCGGCTTTCATCAAATCACGCACGCTTACACCATGGGAGAAGCGGCGGCGCGCGCCGCCCTGCCCCAGCTGGAGGCGCTGGCGCGGCAGTCTTCGCCGGCGGGTTGGCGCGGCCTGTGGCGCCGGCTGCGCGCGGGCCGGCCGCCAAAAAACGCTAACCGCCGCGGCCGATGAAGGGGTGTACACTCACGGCAAGCCAAGGAGGTGCGGAATGTTCGCGATGCTCATGGTGCTCAGTCTGGTTGTGTACGCGGCCGTCTTTTATCAGGTGGATCAGACCATCTACCGCCGGCTGGCGCAGGACGCCTACGCGGCCGATCCGGAACGGATTGCCTAACGGCGCCTGGTTCGCGGCTAAAACTCCAGAACCAGCGGCAAGACCGGCCGCGCATCCACCGTGCGGCCCTGGGCTCCCTCATCGAATACCAGCGTTAATAGGGGCGCCGGCCCAGGCTTCACGTCCACCTGGCCGGCTTGAGCCAGCCAATCCGCCAGCCGCGAACGCCGCTGGGCCAGGGTGGTGACGCGCACTTGCGTCAAACGCCGCAGCCCCAGCGGATGCGCCGGGTCCGGGAGGTTGGCCCGAAAAGAGGGGAAGGCCAATTCAGGCGGCACCAGGCCGTAGTAAGGCTCGGCGTCATCGTCGCCCGCGAACTGCACAAACACCTCGCCCGGCATCCAGGTGGCCGCCAGCCGGCGGGCCGGGAACGGGAAAGGCGCGGAAGCCCCCCCGCGCCGGCGCAGCATCAGGCCAAACGGCGCGGCCCCGGTGCGGCGCCACTCCCGGCGGCCCACCATATCCAGGCCCAGCGGCGCGAAGTTCGCCTGCGCCGCCGCCTCGTCATGCGCCCAGATCAACTCGAGATAATCGGCCGCAAAGAAGAATGACGTGGAGGCGCTGCCCAAAGCTCCGTGGTGCGTGACGCCGCCAAAGCCGCGCAGGCCCAGCGCTTCCAGATGCGCGCACTCCGGCGCCGCGACGGCGCTGAACACCACCACGTGATCCAGTTCAAAATCCTCGGTGCTCATCCGCCCTCCAGAGATACCGGCTGACCCACCGGCCGGTATCCACAAAACCCAGCTTCAAATACGGCGAGAGCCCCATCTCGCTGGCGAACAGCCCGGCGTAACGATAGCCCAACTCGCGCGCGATCCGGAGACGCTCCAACTGCATGACGGTGCCGAGGCCGCGCCGGCGAAAAGCCGGCCGCGTCCCCAGGCCAATCAAGCCCGCCACCCCCGCGCCGCAGTAAAGCAGGCCGCAGCACGCCGGCTCGCCTTCTAGTGTGCCGAGCAGGAGCTGCCACGGCGTGCGGCCCAGACCGATGGTGCGCGTGGCTGCCACCCAGGCTTGCCCCGCAAAGTCTGGGACGCTAAACGCCTCCACAAACACCTGCTTCCAGTGCAGCAGGGCGGCCTCGCTCGCCACCGGCTCCACCCGTAAGCCGGCTGGGCGGGGCAGGCCCCAGTTCAGTCGATCGATCTCAGCCGTCAGCGCCGGCGCCCGCTCCTCAAAGACAGTCAAGCCGCGGGCCACCAAACGCCGGCCGAGATCGGCCGGCTGGGTCTCGGCCCCGGTCCACCAGAAAAAGAACGGCGCCTGGCGGGCGCGGAACCAGGCTACGGCCTCGTCAATGGCGGCGTCCACCTCCGCCTCCGCCAGCCGGGCCCCCCAAACGGCCTTGAAAATCGGGCTGCCGGGCCAGGCATGGCAGCGGCTCAAACGGCGGCCGAGCTCGGTATCCCCGCCCAGCGCGTCAGCGGCGGCCTGCAGCATGGCAAAGACATTGGCTTCGACGGAAGCCGCCAGCTCGGCGGGCGTGAGGGCGTTGGATGGCCCGGGCAGGGCCGGCGCGGTGTGTGACATGGGCAGCCCCTCACAGGGTTGGCAGTTGGTGCGCCGCGTTCTGGCAGGCGCTGTGGAGCGAACGGTAGCACCGGCGCAGATCGGCTTGCAGGCTGGCCCACTCCGCCTCGACATCCGGGGACCGGCCGGCGGTAATGTTATCCACCGTGTTGTTGGCGCGCACCCGGTACTCGGCCGAGGCGCGGGCCTGCTCGAGGGATAAGCCAAACAGTTCGGCGTGCAAAGCGGTCAGCACCGCGACAAACTCAGCCTGATCCGCCGGCCGCGCCACGGCCAGCCGGCGGTGAACGTCCCAATACGCCGCTTCCAGCCCCGCCGCCCGAACCGGGTCAAAGCGCCAGCCCGAATGCCGGCGGGCCAGGCGATAGTAACGCTCCAGATGGGCGCGGACGCGGGGAAGATCATGGACCGCCGGCGCCCAGGCCGCCGAAGCCCGGACGATGTGGTAAGCGGCCAGCCAGGACGCCGGAAACGGGAGGCGGAACTGCGCCTGGCTCAAATCCACGATCAGCCCCAGCAGACGCGGCCAGTTCCGATCATAGTAGGCGCGCCAGCCAGCGGCCTCCGCCGCGGCGATTTGATCAGGGTCGAAGGACAACGGAAGGGCGGCCACGCCTGCGCGGTGGTGGGCAGGACTTAGGCGGAGGGCCGGAGCAGAACATCAGCCAGCACGGCGTCCCAATCCGGGCCGGTGACCTCGACCGTCTCGGTGTAAATGCGCGCCCAGGCGATCTGATCCTCCACCAAACCGAAGAGCATCACCCCGCCGGCCGTGAACGTGCCGCCGGCTTCCGGGCTGCCCGTCCAGCGCCACTCCGTCCAGACCGTGGCACCGCTGACGGCCCAGCGCAGCAGCTCGGCGCGGAAATCCGGCATGGCGGCCAGGAGCGCGCCCCACGACCAGCGCGGGCCAGCCAAGCCCCACGCGCTGCGCTCCGGGTGCAGCGGATACACGCTCTCATATTCCCGATGGAAGCAATTCAAGACCGCGTCGAGATCGCGGGCATTCCAGGCGCAGAGCAGGCGGGCGATGACGGGCGGCGGACAGTGGGGCGGGCTATCGTTCATGGCGCGTCTCCTTTCCAAAAGGCAAACCGGCCGCCCGCCGACGGGACGAACCGGCCGGGCAGTCCCTCAATTGGAGCGGATGGTGGGCCAGGCGCGGCCGGCCAGCCCCAGCGGACGGAAGGTGGGGCCGGGCGGCGCTGGGACTTGAAGCCGTTCGGCGGCCGTGCGGGCGCGCCGGCGCGCTAATTCCAGGCGCAGGCTGGTTTCACCCACCCGCATGGCCCACACATGATTGGCGGAGAACAGGGGCTTGAGCAAAAAAGAGAAATATCGAAAGAGGGCTTTGTCACCGCTAACTTTCCAGTCATAGGTGACCTCCACCTCGGCGCCGGCCGGCGCCAGGGTCCAGACGCCCCGCCCGGTCAAATCCCCCCAGGCCTCCAACTGGAAACCATAGGGATACTGATTGGCCGTCACCTGGAATTGCCAGTGCAGGGTGTAGGGCAGCCAGCCTTTGGTGTACAAGCTGATCACCTTGCCCACGCCGGCCGAGTCGCCGGGGGCCAACTCCGCCACGTCCAGATAAACGGCCGGCCACCAGCGCGGCAGGGCGCGGGCCTCCATCAGCACTTGAGAAATCTCTTCGCACGTTCCGGGCAGACGCCACCGGGTCACAAAGTGGTAAGAGTTGCTGGCCACGCTTAGTCCTCCCTCCGCCGGTGATATATCCAGGTCACGAGCAAAGCCCCGAAATAGCGCCCCCAACTGCCCAGCAACATTCGAAAAGACGCGCCGCGCGGCTGAGTGAGATTCATTTTCGGCTCCCGCCGGCGTTACAAATCCGGCAACAGACCCAGGCCGCGCAATAGGCCGGCCAGATCCCAGATGCGGGTGCTGGCGCGGATGAGGCCGGCGCGGATCGTCAGGATGGTGGTCCCGCGCACGGCCACGGCCCGGCCGGTGGGCGGGATCCGCATAAACGTGGCCCGATGC
>JAGOBN010000682.1 GCA_017999235.1 Anaerolineales bacterium
ACGCCGCGCTGACCCAGGCGCTGGCCTCGGCCGGCCTGACCCGCGCCGAACTGTTGGCCGAGATCGCGCGCCTGTTGCGGGTGGAAGCGCATCTGCAAACGCGGGCCGCCACGCAGGATGCCCAGGCCTGGCTGGCCGGCCGGCGCGCGACCGCGCGGGTCAGCGTGCTGGTGGATATCGCCGCGCCGGCTCAAGCCGCCGTTCAGCCGCCCGTGGCGGCGGCGGCCACGCCCGCGCCCAGCCCGGCGGTGGACCCGCTGCCGGCCGGCGTTTTTGAGGGTCAGAGCGCTTTAGATTTTGAGTTAGCGGCCACCACGGGCGCGCGGCTGCGGCTGAGCGATCTGCGCGGCCGGCCGGTGGCCATCAACTTCTGGGCCACCTGGTGTCCGGCCTGCCGGGAAGAACTGCCCGCGCTGGAAGCCGCCTACGAGCAGTTCGGCGCGCGCGGCGTGGCGGTATTGGGCGTGGATTTGCGCGAGGACGCCAGTACGGTCACAGCTTTCGCCGGGCAGTTTGGGTTGAGTTTTCCGCTGCTGCTGGACGCGGACGGCGCCGTCGCCAATGACTACCGGGTGCTGGGCATCCCCACCACCGTGTTTGTGGATGCGGCGGGCGTGGTGCGCGCCCGGCACGTCGGTCCGCTGACCGAGGAAAAATTTGCCGAGTATGTGACGCCGCTGCTGCCGGCGGCAGGCGCGGTGGAAACCGAAGCGCCGGCCGGCGCGCCGGCCTTCAGCCTGCCGCGCGAGAGCGGGGTGGTGGTGAGCCTGGCCGATTATCGCGCCAAGGAAAGCGTGGTGCTGGTCTTTTATCGCGGGCAGACCTGAGGGCCGTGCCTCCAGCAGCTCGGTGAGCTGCAAGCGAATTACGCGCAGTTCCGCGCCCGCAACGCCGAGATTCTGGCCGTGGCCGTGCAGGCGCCGGGCCAGGCGCAGGCCATGGCGCAAGCCATCCAGGCCGGCTTCCCCATCCTGGCGGACGCCGCGCACACGGCGGCGGACGCGTATGGGGTGTTTAACCTGCTCGGAGACGGCGCGGCCACGCCCGCCGTCTTCGTGATCGACCGGGCCGGCCAAGTGGTCTGGTCGTACATCGGTCAAGAGGCCGGGGACCGGCCCAGCGCGGCGGAGGTGTTGAGCCATGTGCCGTAGCGCGCTCCTGAAGGACGCCAATGTTGAGCGTTTGCCGGCGGAAGCCGCGCCGGCGGCCGCTCGGTGAGTGAAAGCTTCCCCATGCGGACCTCTCGTCGGATTATCAATGTTTTGCTGATCGGACTATTGACGCTGCAGCTGGCTGCGCCGGAAACGGGGCGGGTGGTCAATCCGCCGCGGGCGGCGTCTTCAACCTCGGCCCCTGCCCGGGGTCCGGCCGGCGCGAACGCGGCTTTGCCGGCCTGGTTCACGCCGGCCGCGCCGCCAGCGGCGGCCAGCTCCGCGCCCACGGCGCTGCCCGGCTGGTTTGAGTCTCAGCCGGCGGCTGAAATACAGCCGGCGGCTGAAATACAGCCGGCGGCTGGCCTACAACCAGCGCCGCCGGCCCGGGTTGAGACGTCCGCGCCGGCGTCCACGGAAGTTCTGCCGGCCTGGTTTGCGGGCGCTGAAATACAGCCGGCGGCTGCGGTACAGCCGGCGGCTGAAATCCAACCTGCCGGGACGGTGGACGCCCAGCCCGCCGCCGCGCCGCCGCCGGTTTCCTTTAGCGCGCCGGCCGCCGACCTGATCCTCAACACCGTCTACACCAATGCCGTTTTCATCGCCGGCCCGCTCACCATCCGCCACGGCGAAACCATCACCTATACCATCGTGGGCGAGAATGACCCCAACCCGACGACGGGCGTGGTGATGACGGCCAGCATGCCGGCCGGCTTTACCCCCGCCTTCCAAACCTTCAGCGTCCCCGCCCTGGCCGCCAACGAGGTCTTTACGTTCTACGCGGTCTTCACCGCCGATAACGTGGCCGTCTCCGGCCAAATGAATTTTGATCTCACCCAAGATGGCGGGCCGGCCGTCCATCAGCAGAGCGCCGTCACGGTCCTGCCCAGCATCCCCGCCAGCGCCATTGCCGTGCTGGGGCCGGCCACCGTGAACAATTGCGAAGCCGTTACCTACACGGTGGTGCTGACCAACGCCAACGGCCTGACCGACGCTACGGGCGTGGCCTTCACGGCCACGCTGCCGGCCGGCTTCTCGCCCACCACGCAGGCTTTCAGCTTTGGGCCGCTGGCGCCCGGCCAAACCGTGACGCAGACGCTGCCCTTCACCTCAAGCTGTTCCGCCGTGTCCGGCCAGAACACGCTGACGGTGGTCCAGGACGGCGCGGAGCCGCTGACGCGTCTGACGAGCTTTGTGGTGACGCCCGGCGCCATCACGCTCCGCAAAGAGCCGGCCGTGATCGAGGCCCAGACGGGCGAGGTGGTGACCTGGACGGTCTATGTGGAAAACACCGGGTACGGCACGGTCTATAACGTCTCGGTCACCGACACGCTCGGCGCCGGCCTCACCTGGGTGGCCGGCCCCCTGACGGCGGCCTATGCCGCCATCACCCCGGGCGAGACGATGTCGTTCACGGTGGCGGCCCGCGTCACGGCCTGCGCCAATTTGGATAACAACGTGGCCGCCGTGTGGGGATGTGATGTCTGCCAGCAGCAGACCGCCCGCGCCAGCGTGGATCTCAAGGTCAATAACCCGGCCCTGAGCTTTACGCCGCCGCCCATCAGCCTGGATTACTGCGCCAACACCGGGGCGGTGACCATGCCCATCACCAATGTGGGCTTGGGCGAGGCCCACAACGTCTTCCTGGGCGTGGACCTGAACGCCTTCACCGTGAGCGGCGTTTCGGCCGGCGCCGTCTATTCCCCCGCGCTGCGCGGCTTTGTCCTGGCGGACTCGATCCCGGCCGGCGGCGTGTACACCTTGACGTATGCGCTGGCCTTCCCGAATGCCTGCGCCAGCGGCGCG
>JAGOBN010000683.1 GCA_017999235.1 Anaerolineales bacterium
ATACAGGTCCGCGCGCTCGTCCACCTTGGAGCCGCGAATCTGCTCCGGGGACATATACGCCACGGTGCCGACGATGGCGCCGGTGGCCGTGTGCTGCTGACCGCCCACGATCTTGGCCACGCCGAAGTCCATCAGGATCGGCTGGCCCTGCGGTTCCAGCATGACGTTGGCGGGTTTAAGGTCGCGGTGGATCATGCCGCGCCGATGGGCGTATTCCACGGCGTCACACACGGTGGCCATGATCTGGGCCGCCTCCCCCAACCCCAGACGCTGGCCGGCGGCATGCAGCGTGCGCAGGCGCGACTGCAAGGTCTCGCCGGCCACGTACTCCAACACCATGTAGTAGACTTCGGCGTCATGGTTGAAGTCGTACACCTGGATGATGTTGGGATGGCGCAGCTGGGCCACCGCCGCGGCCTCCAGCTCAAAACGGCGCACGAATTCGGGGTCATCCGAGAGGTGGGGATGGATCAGCTTGACGGCCACCGTGCGCCGCAAGTTTGGGTCGGTGGCGCGATAGACGGCCGACATGCCGCCCTGACCGAGCAACGCCTCTATTTGATATCGGCCGCCGATCGAACGGCCCACCCAGGACGGGGAGTTCATGCGCGCGCTCCGCGGATAAATTGAATGCAGACGATAAGCCGGGGCGATGATAGCACGTCTGGTCAAAAAGGCGACTCGCCATGAGCGGGCGCGCCAACCAGCCTCTCACCCTGCCCCGCTTGGCCGCCGCCGCCGCCGCGCTGGCGGCCGGGCTTTTTCTCCTCACCGCCGCGCTGCGGCTGACCTATCCCTATGATCTGGATTTTGTCGAGAACGGTCTGCTGCTGGAAGCCTGGCAGCACGCGCTCGGCCGGCCCGTGTACGTGGCACCCAACGCCGACTTCATGCCCAACGTCTACATGCCGCTCTATCCCTGGCTGGGCGGCGGGCTGCTGACCCTGACCGGGGTGGCGTATTGGCCCCTGCGCCTGCTCTCCAGCGCGGCCGCGCTCTGGACGGCCGGCCTGCTGGGCTGGTGCGCGCATCGCGAAAGCGGCCGGCCTTGGCTGGGGATCGCGGCGGCCGGCCTGTATCTGGGCGGCTACCGCCTGACCGGGTTCTGGTATGACCTGGTGCGGGTGGACGCGCTTAGTGTGGCGCTGGCCGTCTCCGGCTGGGCCGTGGGCGTATACGCCGGCCGCACCCGGCGCGGCCAGTGGGCGGCGGCCGGCCTGCTGATCCTGGCCGGCTTCACCAAACAGACCGCGCTCGCCTTGGCCGTGGCGCTGGCCGGCGCTTTGCTCCTGCAGCACGGCCGGCGCGCTTGGCATTTTCCGGCCGTCTGCGCGGCGGGCGCCGGCCTGGCCTTCTGGGGCGTGGATACGGCCGCCGGCGGCTGGTTTCGGTTTCATGTCTTGGGCGTCGCCGCCGGGGATCCGGTGGAGGCCGGCCGCGTGATCCGCTACCTGGGCCTCGAACTGTTCGGCGGGCTGGGCGCACTCAGCGGTCTGGGCGTGGCGGCGCTGGCCCTGACGGCGCGCGCGGGCGGCGCGCGGGGCGTGGCCGCCCAACCCTGGTTTATCGGCCTGGCGGCCGCCGCCGTGGTGAGCGGGGTGGGCCGCGCGTCGGTGGGCGGCAATCTAAACAACCTGATGCCGGTCTGCGCCTTCTTATGCTTGACGCCGGCCCTGCTCGCGCGGGCCTGGCAGCCGGCCGCGCCGCGCCGCGCCGAGGCCCTCATCGCGGCGCTGGTTCTGCTGCAACTGGCGGCCGGCGCCTACAACCCCGCGCGCTATATCCCCACCCCGGAGATGCGCGCCGCCGGCGACCGGCTCATCACGCGCCTGCGCGCCGTGGACGGGGAAGTCCTGGTGCTGATGCACCCGTATTACGCGCTGTTGGCCGGCCACACGCCCAGCGCCCAGGTGATCCACCTGTGGTACTTGCGCGCCTACGCCGGCCGGCCCTGGCCGGCCGATTGGACGGCGCGGATCACCGAACGCCGGTACGCGGCGATTGTTTCCGATGAAAGCGTGTTTGAGATGGAGCCGGAATTCCGGGCGCTGCTGTCCGCCCACTATTACCCGGCGGAGCGCCTGAGCGCCGCCGACGCGCCGGCCACGCTGATGGGGATGGTGGTGCGGCCGGCCGTGCTCTATCGGCCGCGGGCGCCGGATCAGTAGGGGCGGCGCGGCTGCGTCAGCCGGGCCAGCTTGCGCGGGACATTGCGGTAGACCTTGATGAGCGCCTCGGTCAGAAGCTGATTATCCTCCGGCTTGGACCAGAAATCCGCCGGCGGCAGATGGCTGCCCAGGCCTGGCTCTAGGGCCGCCGCGCCCAGGGCCGGCACCTCCGGCCAGGCCGGCGCGGCCCAGAAATCCGCCAACTGCGCCGGCAGATCTTGAACCGCCTCGTCAAAGGCCGCCTGGCGCCGGGCCAGTTCGCGAGTGGCGCAGACCCGCACGGCTTCCTCACCGCCCAAACCGCGCAGGATGGGCAGGTAAACCGGATGCACGATCAAGGCCCGGCACAGGAAATGCAGGCCGGTCTCCAGCACCTCGCGCGACCGGGCGCTGGCCGCGACCGCGCACTCCGCCCAGGCCGGCACCAGCTCCAGCGCCGCCAGCGCCTCCGGCGTCAGCGCATTCCCCTGGGCCATGCCCGTCAGGGTGGCCGGCCGCGCCAGCCATTCCAGCGCGGCCGCGCGCTGGGCGTCCACCAGCGCCGGCACGGTGACGCGCAGGCGGTGCGGACCGCGGCGCGTGACAAATGCCACCTCCGCCGCGCCGTCCTCCACCACCACCCGTTCCACGCGGTCGTTAAATTCCCAATTCCAGTAATAGTTGTGGCGGCTGGATTGTTCGCGGCGCAGGACGGCGCCGTGCACGGCTTCCGGGAGGCGCAGGCGGGCCAGCAAGGCGTCGAAGGCGGCCTGATGGGATTGGCCGTACAAGAACGTCAGCGAGCTGGC
>JAGOBN010000684.1 GCA_017999235.1 Anaerolineales bacterium
CATACACGGTGGCGCCGGCGTACAGCAGCGGGAGATCGGCGTCTGGCACGCGCCCCAGGAAACGCACCTGATCCCCCAGGCCGGCGGCGGCCTGGCGCGCCTGCGGGAAGCGCGCGTCTTCCGGGCCGGCGATCAGCAGCGGCGGGGCGCTGGCCGGCAGCTGCGCCCGGGCCTGGATCAGGGCCGGCAGATTCTTGTGCGGCTTGGGGCTGCCCACGAATAGCAGATAGCGCTCCGGCAAACTATGGCCGGCGCGGAAGGCCGCCAACGCCGCCGCGCCGCTGGGCGCGAAGCGCGGCTCCAGGCCGGGCGCGATCACGCTCACGCGCTCGGGCCGCAGCCCGAAGTGCGCGCCAAAATCAGCGCCGGCGGCCTGGCTTAAGGTGATCACGCGCCGGGCGGACCAGAAGGCCAGGTGGTGCGCGGCGCGGTAGAGCCAGCGCTGGCGCGCCGAGAAACCCTCCGGCACGGTCAGCGGGATCACGTCATAGGCTGTCAGCACGGTGGGCGGACCGGGCCAGTAGGGCATCAGATAGAACGGCGAGTGGTAGAGCGCGGCGCGCAGCCGGCGCAAGCGCACCGGCACCAGCCACTGCTGGGCGGGTTGGCGCGGCGTCGCCGGCACCGCGACACGGCGGGCCGGCAGCGCCCACAGATCCATCTCCGGCTCGGCGGTGAGCGGGTTGACGATCAGCGTCAGCTCGGTTTGCGCGGCCAGCGCCCGCGCCAGTTCAAACGTGTAGCGGCCGATGCCGGGGTAGTGGCGGTTGGCAGTGCGGGCGTCGAAGACGAAGGGGGGCATGGCCGCTTTGGGTCAGGCGGACCAGCCGGCCGCGTGATAGACGTCCAGCGTCGCTTGCGCCGCCGCCGCCCAGGTGAATTGCCGGGCGCGGGCCAGGCCGCGCGCTCCCAGGTCGGCGCGCTGGGCGGGATCCGCCAGCAGGCCGTCCAGGGCGGCGACCCACGCGCCCACGTCCGTGGGCGGGAGCAGGCGGCCGGCCTCCCCCACCACTTCTGGCAGGCTGGAGACATTGGAGCACACCACCGGCGTGCCGCAGGCCATGGCCTCCAGCGGCGGCAGGCCAAAGCCTTCAAACACGGACGGAAACGCGAAGACCTCGGCGCCGTTCAGCAGCGCCGGCAGCGCGTCATCCGGCACATAGCCGGTGAAGGTAACGTGCGGCTCCAGGCCGAGCGCGCGCACGCGCTCAAAGACCCCCTCATAAAGCCAGCCCTTGCCGCCGGCGATCACCAGGCCCACCTCCGGCTGCCGTTCACGCAGGGCCGCGTAGGCTTCCAACAGCGTCACCAAATTCTTGCGCGGCTCGATGGTGCCGACGTACAAGATAAAGCGCCGGGGCAGGCGGTAGGTGTGCCGGACGGCCTCCAGCGCCGCCGGCGCCGTGATCGGCCGGAAGCGCGGCTCCACGCCCTCGGACACCACGCTCACCTTGGCGGGATCCAAGCGATAGAAGCGCAGCGCATCCTGCCGGGTGGCCTCGGAGACGCAGATCACGCGGTCCGCGCGCCGCAGAAAGCGCGGCATCATCAGCGTCAGGAACAGCCGGTTTTGCAGCAGATGGTGCTGGGGGAACAGCAGATAGGCGGCGTCATGCAGGGTGACCACGCTGCGCGCGCCGGGGATGATGGGCAGCAGGTGTTCGGTGGCGTGGAAGAGCGTCACACCGGGGAAAGCGGCGCGCAGATCCGGCCCGCCGAAGTACGACCAGGCGGCGCGCAGGCGCCAGCGTTTGCGCGGCAGGCCGGCGGTCAAGGTGGGCAGGCCGCTTAAGGGCGGGCGCAGGCCGTTCTCGCGCGGATCGTTGACAAACGCCGTCAGCGGGACGCCCAGGTCCAGCAGCGCCTGGGCCAGGCTGGCCGCGTAGCGGCCCAGGCCGGCGCGCTCGTGGGCGGCGGCGGAGAGATCGAAGCACAGCGTCATCGGCGCTCCAGGGCGAGATCGTACGCGGCCTGCATCTTGGCCGTCATGGCGGCCAGGCTGAACTCGGCTTCCACCCGCCGGCGGGCGGCGGCCCCTATCTGCGCGCGGCGGTCCGCGTCGGCGCCCAGTTCGCTCAGGCGTTCCGCCAGCGCCGCGGCGTCGCCGGGGGCGGTGAGAAAGCCGGTGGCACCATCCCGAATGATCTCGGGCAGGGCGCCGGCGGCGGCGGCCACCACCGGCCGGCCCATCATCATGGCTTCAATCACCACGCGCCCAAACGGCTCCGGCAGGGTGCTGGTGTGGGTCACCATATCGGCGGCGGCGTAAGCCAGGTTGGCGTCGCGCACAAAGCCGGCGAAGGTGACGTGGTTCGTTAAGCCGAGTTCGGCGGCCAGGGCGTGCAGCTCGCGCGCGTAGGGTTCGCCGCCGCCCAGCGGGCCGGGGACGTCATCGGCCGGCGACCACTGGCCCACGATCAGGCCGTGCGCGGCGGGATGCCGCCGGCGCACCTGGGCCAGCGCGCGTAACAAGACGGCCTGGCCTTTCCAGCGCACCAGCCGGCCGATGTGCGCGATCACCAGCTGCTCGTCGGTCAGACCCAGCTCGGCGCGGGCGCCGGCGCGCGTCATGGGGGGCGCGGGCGGGGCGCCATCCGGCACCAGGCCCGTGAAGCGCAGACCCGGGTAGCGCCCGGCCATCCACTGTGAGACCGCCACAATGCAGCGGGGCGCGCCGCCCAGGGCGGTGAGCAGCCAGGCCGGCAGGGTGTCATCGCCCAGGCGCCAGACCAGCGGGACGCCGGAAAAGACCGTGGCGGCCGCGCCCACCAGATGCGCGCGGGCTGTGAAGGTGTGCAGGACGTCCGCCCGCGTCTGCCGCGCCAGTTGGGCCAGGCGCGCGCCGGCCCCCAGCCATTGGATCAGGAATAGGGGGTTGCGGTTCAGGCGCGGCAGCGGGATGGTGAACACGGGCGGGCCGGCGGCCCGGAACTTGGCCAGCACCGGGCTGTCGGCG